>DAIQQI010000101.1:0-9718 GCA_036786925.1 Steroidobacteraceae bacterium | reverse complement strand
ATTCGCAGGCGGCAGTGCGACGGAAGTGCTGGCCAAGATCCTCGAGCGCGAGCCGGCGCCGCTGTCGGCGTTTGGCGGCGACATCCCCGACGCGCTGCAACGCATTGTCGACAAGGCTCTGGCGAAGGACCCGTCGAGCCGGTACGCGACCATTGCCGCACTGCGCGAAGATCTGCAGGCGCTGAAAAACGATCTCGAGTTTGGCGCAACGTTCAAATGGACCCGGCGCCGCGCACTGTCGATTGGTATCCCGGTGGCGATCGTCGCGCTGGCGGCGCTGGCGACCGGATTCCTGGCGCGGCCTTTCTTCAGGGCGGCGGCCATCGAATCCGTAGCGGTCCTGCCGTTTGAGAATGCGACCGGTAACCCGGAGCTCGACTACATTTCCGACGGAATGACGGATTCGCTCATCAACGCGCTGGCGCGCCTGCCTGATCTGTCGGTCAAGGCTCGCAGCATTGTGTTCCGCTACCGAGGCATGAATGTCGATCCGCGAGAAATCGCATCGGCGCTGGCAGTCGAGGCAATCTTGAATGCTCGACTGGAACGGCATGGAGACCGCCTGTCGCTCTCAGTGGCGCTCGCGGGCGGACGGGATGGTAACCAGATCTGGGGCGAGCGCTACGATGGCTTGTTAGTCGATCTCGTAACGCTGCAACGCGGAGTTGCTCGTGACGTCGCGCGTACCCTGAAGGATGGCCTGTCGCGCGAGGATGAGCGGAAAGTCACGAATGCGTATACCTCGAGCGGTGAGGCGTACCGGCTGTACCTCGAGGGTCGCTGGCACATTCAGAAAGTGTCCTTGCCGGAAATCCAGAAGGGCATCCAGCTGCTGGAGCAGGCCACAGCGATCGATTCCGGTTTTGCGCTCGCGTATGTCGGGCTTGCCGATGCCTACCGGACATCCTCGGCCGCCGATCTTGCGCCGCGAGTGGTGGTCCCCAAGGCCCAGCGCGCCGCAGAGCGGGCGGCGAACATCGACGACACGCTCTCTTCGGTCCACACGCAGCTGGGCATTTTGGCGACCTGGTACGACTGGGACGCTAACGCCGCCGAGCGGCATTTTCGACGCGCCCTGGAACTCGACCCGAATGACGCCGAAGCGCACCTATTTCTGGGCCACCTGCGCTCCAACCAGGGCCGGCACGATGAAGCCATTCGGGAAGCGGACAAGGCGCTGGCGTTGGAACCATTCAATACACGATACAGCGGGCTCACCGGTCAGTTCCTGATACACGCCGGCCGCACCGACGATGCGATAGCGCGCTTGCAGACCACGCTCGCCGTGGACCCGAATCATGTGCTGGCGCATACCTTCCTCGCCGCTGCCTACATCGAGAAGGGCGACTACACCAAGGCAATCGACGAGGCGGAGAAGGCCGCTGCGATCTCCCGCAGAACCATGGCGCATCCGCTCGGGCTCCTGGGCTTAGCGCGCGCGCGATCCGGGGACACATCCGGCGCGCGGGCGGTACTCGAGGAGTTGCTCACCGCGGCCCGATCGCGCTACGTGGCGCCTTATGGAATTGCGCTCATCTACAACGCGCTTGGCGACAACGACGAGGCAATTGCCTGGCTCGAGCGGGGATTTGAAGCCCGCGACCACAAGATGAACCTGCTGAAGGTTGACCCGAAGTGGAAGAATCTCTACGGCAATCCGCGCTTCCAGGATCTTGTCAGGCGCGTCGGCTTCTGAGCGGTGAACAGGCGCCGCGCTACAGACGTCGCACCTGCAGATGCAGCACCATCATCAACAACGCCAGCAGCAGCGTCATCACCAGCAGTGCGATCAGCCCCGCCTGGAAACTGCCGGTCGCGTCCCGGGCGGCGCCCCACGCAAACGGCGCGACGAACGCGCCGATCTGCGACATGGTGTTGATGGCCGCGGCGCCCACGGCCAGCTCGCGCACGTGAATGACATCCGCCCAACCTGACGAGGTCAGCATCGCGACCGTAAAGCAGGTCGTGGCAAAGGCCAGGTAGGCAACGATGACGATGGCAGGAGCGGGCGAGAGGCTGAGGACCAGGAAAGCGCCTGCCATCACCAGCGTCCACCAGAACGCAGTGCGGAAGCGATGGCCGTGCCTGTCGGCATAACCGCCGGCAATCAACATGGCCACGGCGCCGCTGATGCCGCCCAGGCTAACAAGATAGCCGACCCGGGTCGCATCGAGGCCGGTGGCGCCTGCCAGCAGCAGCGGCGCCGACAGGATGAAGGTCGTGATCGCGCCGATCAGCAGAAAGCCGATAACGCCGAGCAGCAGTACGCGCGGATTCCTGAAGGCGGCGAGCACGTTGTGCCCGGCCGGTTGGCGCAGGAGTGCCTGCTCATGCGCCAGTGTGTCCTGAAGCCACTTTTTTTCCGGCTCTGTCAGCCATGCGACCGTGGCGGGCGCGTCGGGCAGGAAACGCAGGACCAGCAGCCCGACAAATACCGCCGGCAAGCCCTGCACGAGGAACAGCCACTGCCAGCCCTGCAGATTCCCATGGCCGTCGAGTCCGAGCAGCCACCCCGAAATTCCCCCCATCACGATCGAGGCCAGCGGACTGGCAACATAGAAGCGGCTGACCGCGCGACCGCGATAGGTGCGGGGGAACCAGCCCGAAAAATAATAAATGACGCCGGGATAAAAACCGGCTTCGGCCACGCCGAGCAGGAAACGCACGACATAGAACTGCATCGGCGTCCGAATGAACATCATGCCGGCGGCCAGCAGCCCCCAGGTAATCATGATCCGCGCGATCCATTGGCGCGCGCCGTAGCGCACCAGCATCAGGTTCGACGGGATCTCGAACAAGGCGTAGCCGAGGAAAAACAGCCCGCCGCCCAGGCCATAAATGGTGGCGCTGAATTTCAGGTCGGCGTTCATCTGCGCCGCGGCAAAGCTGACGTTGACGCGGTCCATGTAGGCGAACAGATAGGCCAGCGCGATCAGCGGCAGGATGTGCCACAAGGCCTTCGTCATGGCCGAACGCTCGACAGCGGCGCTTGGCAATTGCTGGTCGTGCAACATCGTCCCCTCGCAATGTCCGACCGCAGCATAAGGTATTCGGCGGTTTGTGCGCGGCAGCTCGTGACGGCGTTCACATTTTCACGGCGGTCTGCGCTGGCATTTGACAAATCATTGAGGCGCCGCCCATTTGCGGCTGGACTTTGCCGCTACGGTAGCCCCGATATCAGTTGCGGCTGTGGGAGTGGTGAATCTTGGCGCCTGAACCGAAGTCGGACATTGCAGTGGGTCGACGAAGGTCCCGAACGGAAGACCAGCTGCGCGAGCCGGGTGAGCGTCTCGGTTGCGCCGCCGTGGCCTTGCTGACCGTCACCGGTTCGATCACACGCATCTGGTCGCGCAGTCGTACCGCCGCGGAATTCGCAAGCGCGGAAATCGCCGCGATCAGCTCGATTTTGATAGCGCGCAGCGTCGCGCAACGCGAGGTCGTTGTTAGCAAGCACGTGCGGCGGACCGAATCGGGTCCGGTCGTTGCGCGTCTCATCGCCGTGCCGGTGGCCTCGGGGTCGCAGCGACCGGTCGGCATCCTGGTCGCGCTGTGGCGTGCCACCGATCCACCGTTCAACAAGGCGGCGCAGGCGATACTGCAGGGCCTGGCGGACACACTGGCGCAGCGCCTGCTGGCCAATCGCGAAGAAAATACCGGACTCCTGAACTGGTCGGGCTTCTGCAGCCGCATCGAACACTTCGTCGCGACCCAGGCCGCCGACGCCAGTATCGCGATCCTGTACGGCAACATCGACCAGTTGCACCTGCTCAACGACGCGCGCGGCATGGCCGCGGGCGACGAAGCGATTGCCCACTGTTCGCTGGTGATACGACGGGTCGTTTGCTCCATCCGGCATGCCGCCTGCCGGCTGTCGGGTGATCGCTTCGTGGTCGCGCTGCCCGGGCACACCGTCGAGCAGGCGCGCCTCATCGCCGAGAAGATGCGCAGCGAGTTCGAAACCGAGGCGCAGCGCATCTTCGGCGCCGGCGTGACGGTGTCGATTTCCTGGGGTGTTGTCAGCAGCAACTCCAACCCGGCCAATGTCGAACATGCGCTGACCGATGCCGAACTGGCCTGCCGCGCCGCCAAGGATCGTGGCCGTAATCGAGTCGAGACCTTCGAGAGCACCGACGCGAGCATGGTTCGCCGACACGACGATATCGACGCGTTGCGACTGCTGCGCGAAGCGCTCGATAACGGCCGCATCGTTCTGTACGCGCAGCCGATCGTGCCGCTGCTCAACCTCGAGCTGCCGAACAGTTACGAACTGCTGGTCCGGATCGCCGCCAAGGATGGCCGCATCGCCGAGCCTCAGGAGTTCATGTCGGCCGCTGCGCGTTATCAGATGCTGCCCGAACTCGATCGCGCCGTGATCACGACCGCTTTTACGCAGCTGCGCGCCGCAGTGCCGGACGACGAACGACTGCCGTTCAGTTTCTCGGTCAACCTGTCAGCTAACACGCTCGGCGTCGCCGGTTTTGACACCTGGCTGCTCGAGGCCATGCAGCAGCATGCAATTCCTCCCAACCAGCTGACGATCGAGATTAAGGAGTCGACCGCCGCGTCCAGCCTCGAGAACCTCCATCGCGGCATGGCCGGGCTGGTACGCGTGGGCGTGCGCTTCGCGATCGATGATTTCGGTACCGGCGTCAACTCGCTCTCGCACCTCAAGGCGCTCGACATCGCCATGATCAAGCTGGACGGCTCGTACGTTCGCGACGCCGGCCGCAACGCGCGTTCCCAGGCGCTGGTGAGCGCCATCGTGCAGCTCGCCGACAGCATGGGAATCGTGACAGTCGCGGAATACGTTGATCAGGTGGCGCTGCGGACGCACCTTGCCGCACTCGGCGTGCATTTCGCGCAGGGCTTTGCGGTCGGCCGTCCCGAGCCACTCGAAGAAGTCCTGGCCGTGTTGCCCGTGGCCGAAGCCAAGCGCATCGCTTAACACGAGCTCCGCAAACTTGTGCAGAATCCGCAGCTGGGTTAGTCAGCCGGACACTTGCACGACATGGAACAGCACCAGTCGCGACGCGCTTTCAGCGCCTTCTTGAATGCCAGTTGCTTGTGGCTATTGGCTGTTTGCGCGCCCGCCATGGCGGCATCTCCGCGCGTCGTCGCCAATGGCGAAACCCTGGTCGGAACCGCCGCGCCCAGCACGGGTGTCAGCGCATTCCGTGGCATCCCCTTCGCGCAGCCGCCGTTAGCGGCGTTGCGCTGGAGCGCTCCGGTCGACTACGTCGGCGCGGGCGGCACGCGGCAGGCCACGGCATTTGCGCCCGCCTGCATGCAGACGATGCGCATCCTCGACTGGTATCGCGACATGGCGGAATTGTTTGGTTCCAGCCGCAGTGTCTTTGCCGACCTGCCGGTCAGCGAGGATTGCCTGTACCTCAACGTCTGGACACCGGCTAACAACCGCCGCGCGAAGCTGCCGGTGATGGTGTACATCCATGGCGGCAGCAATAACAGTGGCTGGCCGTATGAGCCCAATTACCACGGCTACGCGCTCGCTGCCGAAGGCGCGGTGGTGGTCAGCATCGCGTATCGCCTGGGCGTATTCGGTTTTTTCTCGCACCCCGATCTGGCCAACGGCAAAGCCAAGGCCAATTTCGGCTTGTGGGATCAGCTCGCGGCGCTGCGCTGGGTGCAGCGAAACATTGCGGCATTCGGCGGCGATCCAAGGCGGGTCACCGTGTTCGGCGAAAGCGCTGGCGCCGGCGATGCCGCGGCGCTGATGCTGTCGCCTGCGGCCAAAGGCCTGTTGCAGCGCGCGATCCTGCAAAGCGGTTCCAATTTCGGCTTCCCGGTGATTCACTCGCTCGCTGAAGAGCAGGCGCGCGGCGTTGAGCTTGCACGCGCCATCGACCCGGTTACGCCGCCCGACCTAACAGCGCTGCGGGCGATCCCGGCCCAGGAGCTGTTGCAACGGGCGGGCAAGGTGTTCCGTGACCATTACCATGCGCCGGTGCTGGACGGCGACATCGTGACCGCCCAGCTCAGCGAGCAACTGCGGCGCGCCGATGTGCCGCTGCGGCAGTTGATCATCGGCACCAATGCCAACGAGTTCTATTCGCGCGCACCCGAGGATGCGAACGCACAAGCACTCGACACCGCCGTGGCCCGGGCCAAAGTGCTTAACACGCCGCAGGTGCGCGAGCTGCTGGCGGCCAGCCCCGACATTCCGACCGCGCTCGATCGGCTGTTTACGGCGGAGGCCATGCTGTGCCAGGCGCAAATTATTGGCGCCGAGCTGGCGCGCTCCGGGCGCGGGGTATGGATGTACCGCTTTTCGCGCGTCCGCGAGGGTGCCGCCGCGGCCACGCTGAAGGCTTACCACGGCGCCGAGCTGCCCTACGTTTTCGGCACGCACGATTCGTGGCTGCCGACGGCCGAGGCCGATCGGCGGCTGAGCCGGGACATGATGCGGGCCTGGGTCCAGTTCGCGCGCACCGGCAACCCCAATAGCGCTGCAAGGCCGTCCTGGCCTGCGTTTACCGGCACGGGAGGGGCGCAGGTGCTGGACCTGAACGAGCAGGTCCAACCCATCGAAGCGCCGGAGCAGGAGCTTTGCCGCATCTTCCGGCAACGCCTGAATCCTTAACAAGCGCGTTCAGCGGCCAGTCAGGAATCCGGGCAGATGATCGAACCATGATCGGTGCGTAACGCACGTTCATGGAGAAGATTATGAAAACGACTATTGCGACAGCGTTTTGCGTCCTTGCCCTGGCGGGCACAGTGTCGTTGGCGGAACCCGGTCGTGGGGACCGGCACCGCGACCGCGACGGCGACCCGCGCGACATGCCCGCGGCTGCGGTCGAGCGTGGCCGTGGAGGTCAATCACGCAGTGAGGAGCCGCGCAGCGACGGGCCGCGCGGCGGTAATTTTCGCGGCGCACCCGCCGCCCAGGACGACTCAGGGCAACGCGGTGGGCCACGCGACGAGCCGAGGGTTCGCGAGTCACGTGCACCTGCGGACACGTGGCGCGGTGGCGCTGAGCCACGCGGCGACAACGTGCGCGGCGTGGAGCCGCGCGGTGGTGGACCCCGCGGCGGTGATGCGCGCGGTGACGAATCCCGGGGTCGTGGGCCAAGGGGTGACAATGCGCGCGGCAACGAGCCACGTGGTGACCGTTCGCGCGGCGGTGATTATTCGCGCGACGGCGATGCCAGGGTTGCGCCGCCCCGCATGACGAATCGTGACGATGGGCAGTCCCATCGTGACGGTCGTCGCGACTACAACCGCGACTACAACAATGATTATCGCCGCGGCAATGGTCGCGACCGCGACGATCGCCGCTACGACGGACGTAATGGCTACCGTGACTACGATCGCTATCGATACAGCTACTGGGATCGCCGCGGCCGTGGCTGGCTCTATGAGCCGCGCTGGTACCAAAGCTACCGCCAGACGCATTTCCGTTACTACGGTGGGCGTTATTACGGGCGCCAGCGCTTCCAGATCAGTTTCTATGTGTTCCCGCGCGGCTTCGCGTATCGCAACTGGCGGGTCGGCGAATACCTGTCTTATTCGTATTACGACCGCGCCCGCTATGATCTCGATGACTACTGGCGCTACGATCTCTATGACCCGCCGTACTGGGCCCACTGGGTCCGCGTGGGCAACGATGCGCTGCTGATCGATTTCGATACCCGCGAGGTTATCGACGTGGTGTACGACCTGTTCTACTGACAGGGCTGCCGGCTGTCGTCGCATCCGCCCAGACGAATGCGGGTCCGTCACGCGACCATGGCGCCGTCGCAGAATCCATGTGAGTATTCGGCAACGTTAGCTCTGGTGGCCATCTGGGAGCACGATGCCGCCAGCAATACGGCGCCTGGAACGCCCGGCACGATCAAGGGCGGCGCAGCGCGGACATTGATTTCAAAACGGGAGCAGCTGCCATGTGCGACGAGCATTCAGTCGATGACATGATCGAACTCAACCAGCGCGGCGGCGATTGGACGCGACGCCAGCTGGGGCAGGCGGGTCTCGGGACCGCGGCGGCCTTGCTGTTGCCGGCCGGTGCTAACGCGGGCGGCAAGACGCTGGCCGTCAAGGAAGCTGAGGTCAGCATCAAGACGCCCGACGGCACCGCCGACGCCTATTTCGTGCATCCGGCCAGCGGCCGTCATCCCGGTGTCCTGATCTGGACCGACATCCTCGGCCTGCGGCCGGCCTTCCGCCAGATGGCGCGTCGGCTGGCCGAATCCGGCTACTCAGTGCTGGTGCCGAATCCCTTCTATCGCACGCGGCCGGCGCCGATCGCCCCGGCCGGCGCCACGCTCCAGGATGAAAAGACCCGCACCATGCTCTTTGCACTTGCGGGGACGCTGAATTCACAGACTCACCTGACCGACGCCAAGGCGTTCATCGCGTTTCTCGATGCTCAGCCGGCCGTCAACACGCGGCGCAAGATCGGCACGGCCGGCTATTGCATGGGTGGCCCGATGGTACTGCGGACCGCGGGCGCGTTTGCGAGCCGCATCGGTGCAGCGGCCAGCTTCCATGGGGGCGGGCTGGTGACGGACAAACCGGACAGCCCGCACCGCTATATCAACCAGATGCGCGGCCAGGCGTTGATCGCGATCGCCGACAACGACGACAAGCGCAGCCCCGGCGACAAGGACGTGCTGCGGCAGACCTTTGCGGCCGCCAACCAGCCGGCCGAGATCGAGGTCTACGCGGGCGCGATGCACGGCTGGTGTCCGCCCGACAGCATGGCCTACAACAAGGACTCGGCCGAGAAGGCCTGGAGCCGGATGCTGGCGCTGTTTGACAAAGCGCTGGCCTAGTCGCGCGGGATTGTCTCCTATTTCCGAACACTGATTCCGGATTTAGCCGGTTTTTCGAAACAATGCACGCGGCTATCCTGATCCTCATCAAAGGAGGATCAAGCCATGTTCATGGTTCCAAACCGGGGCTTCGCCGTCGTCGTGACCTTGCTGACCACACTGGGCGTCGTGCTTTTCACCAGCCTGCATTGAGGCCGCGGCCGCGGGTCGGTAGTCTTGTGGCGTGGACAAGCTCTCAGCCATGCAGACTTTCGTGCGCGTCGGCGAACTGAAATCCTTCAGCCGCGCCGCCGACATGTTAGGTCTGTCGCGCGCGGTGGTCAGCGCGCAGGTCGCGGATCTGGAGCGCCACCTTGGCACGCAGCTCCTGCATCGCACCACGCGCCGGGTCGCGCTGTCGGCGGATGGCGCCGGTTACCTGGAGCGCTGCCAGAGAATCCTGGGGGAAATCGAAGCCGCCGAGATGTCGCTGCGCGACGCGCGGCAGAAGCCGCAGGGCCGCCTGCGCGTCGACGTGCCGATCGCGTTCGGACGCTACCTGCTGCTGCCGGCGCTGCCGAAATTCGCGGCGCGCTATCCGGACCTGGCGCTGGAACTCAATTTCAACGATGCGGTCGCGAACCTGGTCGAGGAGCGGGTCGACGTGGCCATCCGGGTCGGCGCGGTGCGCGATCCCAACCTGATTGCGCGGCGCATCTGCGGCACGCGCTGGGTAACCTGCGCCGCGCCTGCCTACCTGGAGCGCGCCGGCCGGCCGCGCAGCCCGGCCGAGCTGCGCCGGCATCGCTTGTTAGGTTTCATGACGCACGGGCGGCTGCGGCGCTGGATCTTTGCAGTCAAGGGGCAGCGCCAGCAACTCGCCCTGCCATTTGCGATGTCGTTCAACATGAGCGATGCGATGATTACCGCGGCGCTGGATGGCGGCG
>DAIQQI010000100.1:0-9752 GCA_036786925.1 Steroidobacteraceae bacterium | reverse complement strand
ATAGATGGTGCCGCGCTCGAAGATGATGTCGCCGCCCAGCAGGTACATTTCTTCGACGCAATCGTGCCGCAATTGCGCCTCTTGCCAGTCCTTGGGATGAGTCTGCGCGCCCATCGCGAGCAGGATCGTGCGCTCGCCGGTGGCGGGCACATCGCGCAGCACCTTGTGCGTCAGGCGCAGGAACTGCACGCTCGGATCGATGTCATGCGAGGTCCAGGGCGTGCGATGCGTGTCGATGCGCGGCACATGCAGCGCCGCGTCGTGCGTGCCCGGCCCCTCGTCCGCCGGCACCGCGCGCGGCTCCTGCGCGAAAAACGCTAACAGCACCGCGCCTGCCGCGCTGCGCAGGTCCCACCACGGCATGCCGGCAGGCAAAACCGTATAACAATCGAGTCCGTAGTCCTCGCCCTGCAGCCGGAACGCGCCGTCGAGCACAAACAGTTCTGCCAGCGCCGCAAGACAGAAAGGCGGCGGCTGGGTGCCGGGCGGCAGGCGCCAGAGCACCGAGCAGGCGCCGGAGCCGGCGTCGCGGCTGAGGATCTTCACCTCGGAGCCCTGCCAGGCCGTGCCGGCAAAAGGCGCCGCAGTCCAGGCCAGTTGCTGGGCGTGCAGGAACTCGATGTGCGGTCTCGGCATGGTGAACTCCATGGGCTGCCAATGCATATCATGCACGTGTAGCATCCTGCGCCGCATGGCGAGCGGATGGCAATTCTGGATCGATCGGGGCGGCACGTTCACGGATGTGATCGCGCGGCTGCCGGACGGCCGGCTGCGCGTGGAAAAACTGCTGACGCAGTCCGCCGATCACGACGAGGACCCGGCGGTCGCAACCGCGCGCGCCTGGCTGGCGGCGTACCCGGCTGATGAAATCACGGCCTTCAAGATCGGCACCACGGTAACCACCAACGCGCTGCTGCAGCGGCGCGGCGCGCGGGTCGCGTTGCTAACAACCCGCGGTTTCGGCGACGGCCTCATCATCGGCGGTCAGCATCGGCCGGATATCTTCGCGCTCAACATCCGCCGCCCGGCGCCGCTTTACCAGCGCGTCGTCGAAATCGACGAACGGCTGTCCGTCGATGGCGAAGTGCTGACGGCGCTCGACCCGCAGGCCGTGCGCCGGCAATTGCAGGAACTGCAAAGCACGGGCATCGACAGCGTCGCAATCGCGCTGCTGCATGGCTGGCGGCACAGCCGTCATGAGATCGTGGTCGCACAGCTGGCACGCGAGCTTGGATTCGCCGAGGTCAGTGTCGCGCACGAGATCTGGCCGCAACCGCGTTGGGTGCCGCGCGCCGCGAGCACCGTCACCAACGCCTACCTGGCGCCGCACCTCGACCGTTACGTGCGCAAGCTGACGACAGAAGTCGCAAGCCTGCCCGGGCGGCCGCAACTGCATTTCATGCAGAGCTCGGGCGGCCTGGTCGCTGCGCACGGCTTCCGTGCGCTTGCGAGCCTGTTGTCGGGGCCGGCTGGCGGCCTCACCGGCATGGCGCGCCTCGGCGAACTGGCGGGCCTGCCGCTCCTGATCGGTTTCGACATGGGTGGCACCTCGACCGACGTCTCGCTCTACGACGGCGAGCTGCCACGCGCCTGGCCGTAAAGCAGCGCGAGGTGGCCGGCACGACGGTCGCGTTTCCGCAGCTCGATATTCACACCATCGCCGCGGGTGGCGGCTCGGTTGTTAGCTGGCGCGATGGCCGGCTGTGCGTGGGCCCGGAATCCGCGGGCGCGAACCCGGGACCCGCGGCCTATGGCCGGGGTGGTCCTGCGACACTGACCGATGTGCAGCTGGTGTTAGGCCGCCTGCAGTCTGAATTCCTGCCGCGCAAGTTCGGCGTGGACGGCACGCAAGCCGCGAGCCGCGCGGCTGCCGAAGCGGCGCTGGCCGCGCTGTGCCGCGACGGCGAGTCGCCGCAGGCCGTGGCGAGCGCGGCGCTGCAGATCGGCGTCGAATCCATGGCGAATGCGATCCGCCACGTCAGCACCGCGCGTGGTCGCGACGCCGCCGACTTCACGTTGTTCGCATTCGGCGGCGCCGCCGGCCAGCATGCCTGCGCCGTGGCCACGAGCTGCGGCATCCGCCAGGTCCTGCTGCATCCGCTGGCGAGCGTGCTGTCCGCCTGCGGTATCGGGATCGCGGACTGGTTGGTCGTTGAGCGCGAAGGTTGCGGCCAGGCCTGCGATGCGGCCGGCGTAGCGGCCGCGGGCGGGCAGCTGCAGGTGTTGCGGCAACGCGCGCTGCAGAAGCTACAGCAGCAGAATCTCGACCAGGGCGAGACGCTGCTGCAGGAGATCGCCGAACTGCGCTTCGGCCACAGCGAAACACAGGTCGATGTCAGTTTCGGAACCCTGGCGGCCATGCATGCCGAGTTCGGCGAACGTTGGCAGCAAATGTTCGGGTACTCGGTGGACGCGGGCCTGCTGACACAGCTGCACATCGACAGCGTGCGCGTCGAGGCCCGCTGCCGGCCCGCCGTGCCGCCGCTGCGCGAGGCGTCCAGCGACGCAGTACCGACGCTGCCTGCGCATGCTGAGGTCTGGATCAACTCCTGGACCACGGTGCCAGTCTTCGCGGCGCAGCAGCTCACGGCGCCGCAGGCGGGCCCCGCGCTGATCGTCGATCAACATACCTCTTTGGTTCTGGAACCCGGCTGGACCGTGGAGCGGCGCGCGGACGGAATCCTGTTAGCCACGCAGGCGCGCGCCGCAGCGTCAGCGCAATCGCCGCAGCAGTCGCCGGGCGCGATCGGCGCTGACCGGCTCGAGCTCTTCAACAATCTCTTCATGCACGTCGCCACGGAAATGGGCACGGTCCTGCAGCGCACTGCGCAGTCCGTCAACATCAAGGAGCGGCTCGATTACTCCTGCGCGGTCTTCGATGCCGCCGGCAACCTGATTGCCAACGCGCCGCACATGCCGGTGCATCTCGGTTCCATGGGCGCCAGCGTCCGGGCGGTGCTCGAAAATCACCGCACCGACATGGCCGCCGGCGATGCCTGGCTGCTCAACAGCCCGTACGCGGGCGGCACGCACCTGCCAGACATGACAGTGGTCTCGCCGGTCTACCTCGATACGCACCGGGGCCGCGGGACGCCCGATTTTTTTGTCGCCTCGCGCGCCCATCATGCCGATATCGGCGGCATCACGCCCGGATCGATGCCGGCATTCAGCCGCAACATCAACGAGGAAGGCGCGTTGTTCGAGGATTTCCATTTGTTAGCCAGGGGGCTGCGCGACACTGCGGGCCTGACGCGGCAACTGACCGCCCCGCCTTACCCGGCGCGCAACCTGGCGCAGAATCTTGCCGACCTCGATGCGCAGCTCGCGGCCAACGCCTGCGGCGCCCGCGAACTGCAGCGCGCCGCGCGCCGCTACGGCGGCCCGTTGCTGGCCGCGGCGATGCGCGCGGTCCAGGACAATGCCGCGGAATGCGTACGCCATGCCATTCAGCGGCTGCACTCGGGCAGCTTCCGTTTGCAGCTCGACAACGGCGCCGTGATCCAGGTGCGCGTCGACATCGACGCCACGGCACGGAGCGCGCGCGTGGACTTCACCGGCAGTTCATCGCAGGCCGATCACAATTTTCATGCGCCGCGCGCGGTGGTCGTGGCGGCGGTGCTGTACGTCTTCCGGACGCTGATCGACCGTGATATCCCGCTCAACGAAGGCTGCCTTGCGCCGCTGGAACTCGTCATTCCGCCCGGCAGCTTGTTAGATCCGCAGCCGCCCGCGGCCGTGGTCGCCGGCAATGTCGAAACTTCCCAATGCATTGTCGATGCGCTGTATGGCGCGTTAGGTTCGCTGGCGGCCTCGCAGGGCACCATGAACAACCTCAGCTTCGGCGATGCCAGGCTGCAGTATTACGAAACTATTGCCGGCGGCGCCGGCGCGAGCCCGGATGCGGATGGCTGCCCGGCCGTGCAGACCCACATGACCAACTCGCGACTGACCGATCCGGAAATCCTGGAAGCGCGCTTTCCGGTGCGCGTGCTGGAGTTCTCGATCCGGCGCGGTTCCGGCGGCGCCGGCGCGCACCGCGGCGGCGATGGGGCCTGCCGCCGCCTGCAATTTCTGGTGCCGCTCAGCGGCGCCATGCTGGCGAACCGGCGGGCAACGCGGCCATTTGGACTGGCCGGCGGCGATGCTGGCGCCGCCGGGATCACGCGGCTGCAGCGTCGCGACGGCCGGATCGAAACGCTGCCGGCCTGCGCGTCATTCGAACTGCAGGCCGGCGATATCCTCGAAGTGCTGACGCCGGGCGGTGGCGGCTTCGGCGCGAAATAGCGATTGCCGGGCATCAGGTCGCTCAGCTACATTGCGCGGCCCCGGGTTTCCGGGTTTCCCTTACAGGCAAACGATGAATCCCGGCGAATCCACCAGCTCTGTGCAGCAACTCGATTGGACCGCGCTTTCGGAAACGGCGCCGCCCAGCGCGGTCCTCGGTCACTGGCGGCGCGTAGCGCGTACGGCGTTAGGTCGCTGGCTGTTCGCCCGGATGGTATGCCGCAAGGCGCCGTATTTCGGCACGATCAAGCCGCGCATTCTGGAACTGGCGCCCGGTATTGCCCGCGTCAGCATGGCCAAGCGTCGCAGCGTCGAGAACCATATCGGTTCGGTGCATGCGATCGCGATGGCGAACCTGTGCGAACTGGCCGCCGGCATGGCAACCGAGGTGAGTGTCCCGGCCACGCGCCGCTGGATTCCGCGCGGCATGACCATCGAGTATCTCAAACGTGCCGACAGCAGCGTCACGGCGGTCGCGCGCCTCGGCACGAAGGAATGGAATGGCCCGGCTAACATCGCTGTGCTGGTGTCGGTGACCGACGATCAGGGCCAGGAAGTGGTGCGCGCGGTCATCACCATGTACGTATCGCCGCGACCCGGCAACTGAACGGCTCAGCCGGTGCTGACGATACTGCGCAGCAGCGCGGTCTCGATTTCCTGCATCACGCGGCCACCCGCCGTAGCCAGGCGGTTGACCGACACCTGACGAATGCGACTCGACCCTGACTGGTGAGTCAGCAGCCAGGCGTGGTAATCGCCGGGACGCGAGGCCGCAATCCCGAACAGGATGTGCAATTTTCCGGCGGCCCGCGCCTCGGCGTCATTGAGGCGCCCGTCGCAAATGACAAAGTAGGCCTCGTCGGGCGCCGCTTGCGGGAACGCGCCTTCCTGGTACAGCGATTCCAGGAACGCTTCAATCTGGCCGCGCACCCGCATCCAGGTGTCGTGGTCGTTCTTCTCGAACACCGTCCAGCGCGTGCCCTGTTCGACGCTGGCGGTCACGAACAGCGCCAGACGCCGCGCGCGCAGGTAACGCCAGTCGTTGGTGCCGGAGTTGCCATCCGCCAGCGTGCGCGGGCCGAACGTGTCGGCGCCATCCGGCGCCACGCGCACCGCCAGGAACGAATTGATCGAGAACTGCGCCAGGCGCTGCCGGTCCGCTTCGCCGACACTGCAGCCCGGTCGCATGTTAGGTCGCAGCACCAGCTGGTCGTCACGCTGCGCGGACCACAGCGGCAGGGTCTCGTCGCTGCGCGCCAGCATGCCGGCGACCGCGCCGCAGTTGGCGAACAGCTCGAATCGTCCGCGCAGGCGGTCGAAAGCTAACAAGCGCGGAAAATACATGGCGGCGTTGTCCGCGCGCAGCGGCCACTGGCGTGCACCGGCGATGGCCTGCTGCGCATCGCTCCAGCTCGCCGGCGGATCGACCAGCAGCATCGCGTGCCGCAGCCGGCAGATACGCGTCGCCACCAGCCAGGTGCTGAGGCCGACATCCTGCTCGCGCGTCAGCGGTGGGATGCACAACATGCCGAATGGCGGCGCGCCCTGCAGCGCAAACAGGCCGGAATGCGCGGCCGCGGCGCCGATCACGTCGTAGTCGGACAGCGGCTGGCCGTCATCGCCGTCGGTGTTCGCGTTCACGTAACCCACGACTGCGCCGCTGGCTGCGGCGGGCGTGCGGTTGGGACGCTGTGCCGGGACCTCGCCATGTACCCGCGCCAGGCGCGATTCCGTCAGCGCCTCGATCACATGCCTGCTGGCGCCCGGCTTGACGCTGAGGCGGCGAAATATCTCCTGGTCTTCAACCCGTTCGGAATTGGCCGCGCGGGTCCGTTGCAACACGAGATTGAAACGGTCCGGTTCATTGGCGGCGATGCCGTCATAGTCGACTGACGCGCGCAGAAACTCCCGGGTCCCGGGCCAGAGCCCGATCAGCGTGAGCCGCGTACCGCCGGCGGGCAGCGTAATTGTCGGCGGCCGTCCGCCATTGGCAACGCGGACGATGACGGCCTGCCGTCCGCCATTGTCGAAATACTGCTCGATTGCGTAGGACAGCGTCGAGGGCTGCCAGACACCGCCGAACACGTGCTGATATTCGGCGAAGCTCGCGATGCTAACAGGCGTATTGACAGGACCCTTGAGGGTGCGGCCGATAAAGGCGGTCGCGGACACGGCGGCACGCGCAATCGCGTGCTCCGGTCCATTTTGCTCGGCAATTGTTATTCCGGAGAGGGCTTGCTCAGCCACAGTTCACCTGTCGTCGCTGCGCGAAGGTTAGCACAGCGAGAGCGCGAGCCGCAGTCCCTCGCATGCGGCGTGCGAATCGTTAGTTACGAACGATCGGATCCAGCGTGGACTGCAGCACCGAGAAATAGCCGGGCCGGGCGATTTCATAGACTCGCGCCGCGAACTCACTGCCGGCGGCGGTCTTCATCAGCGCCTCATAGAGAGGTTTCACCAGTTTGCGCCGGCCGATGGTAGTGAGATATTCCTCGAGCCTTGGATACGCGGGCTGGTAGCCCGCGCGAATCGCAATCAACAGCCAGCTGTGCGCAATCTCGGCATTGCGCTGACCGGTGAGCTTGAAGGCCGCGTCCAGCTCGGCCAGCTTCGCGTGCGGTAGTTTCGCCGGCATGTTGTTGAGGAAATGCAGCCACTCGAACGTGCTCCATGCCGCAACCGGCAGCGCGGACGCCGCAAGCTTTCCGGCCAGCCACTGTTTGCGTGCGGCGTCGACCCTGGCGAAGGCATCGGATGACGGCAGCACCGCGCTGCGCGGCAGGCCCGGCGCGTACAGCCATTCATCGAGTTCCGCCGTGGAAACCAGGCCCGGCCGGGCAGCTAACAAATTAGCCAGCAGGTAGTCGCGGAATTGTTCCGTGGCGATGCTTTGAAACGCAAAATGATCGAAATACCCCTTGAGGAACTGGTCCAGCGCGTCGCGCCCGACCTTCGCCTGCAGCCAGCCCAGGAACAGGCGCCCCTTCTCATACGGTATGTCGTTGGAGCCATCGTCCGGATCGCGGCCACGCAGGTCGACCGCCAGCACTGTCAGCGGTTTCTCCAGCGTCCGCATATTGCGCTGCAGCGACTGCAGGCCCAGCGTGTCTTCCATGTCGCGGCGTTTCTCGCCATAGAGCACATCGATAATCCGGCGCTCGAGGAAAACCGTGAAGCCCTCGTTGAGCCAGAAATCGCGCCAGGTCGCGTTGGTGACGAGGTTGCCCGACCAGGAATGCGCGAGCTCGTGTGCGATCAGGGATACCAGGCTGCGGTCGCCCGCCAGCACCGTCGGCGTGATGAACGACAAGCGCGGATTCTCCATGCCCCCGTACATGAATGCGGGCGGCAGGATCAGCAGGTCGTAACGATCCCAGCGATAAGGTCCGAACAGGCTCTCGCAGGCCTTTACCATATTTTCCGTTTCGGAAAATTCCGACGCGGCAGCCTCGACGACCGACGGCTCGGCGTACACGCCAGTGCGCTCGCCGATGGCACGAAATTCCAACTTCCCGACCGCCAGCGCAATCAGATACGGCGGGATGCGCTGCGGCATCGCGAAGCGGTACACGTTGTCAGCGGACAATTCCGGGTGATTGTCGGCACTCATGACCGCGCGCAGCCCGGCCGGCGTGTGAATCTCCGCGTTATAGGTCACGCGCACCTGCGGCGAATCCTGCAACGGAATCCAGCTGCGGGCGTGGATAGCCTGCGATTGGCTGTAGAGAAACGGGTCGGTCTTGCCCGCTGTCTGTGCCGGCGTCAGCCATTGCAGGCCGGACGCTTCCGGCCGCGTCTGGTAGGAAATACGCACCGCGAAGCTGCGATCGCGATGCTCGGCCGGCAGATCGATGGTCAGCGCCTGGCCGAGCGTGCCGACCGGCTCACCCAGCGCGAACGGCAGGACCTGCTGCGGCCGCCCATCTGCTAACAACCAGATCCTGCGGATGGCAAGATCGCGCGTATCCAGCACCAGCGTGCGGGCGCTGTCATCCAGCCGGTCCACCTTGAGATCGACCACGCCGGACAGCCGCTGCGCGGCGAAATCCACGTCGAGATACAGATCGACGTGCTGGATGCGCATCTGCGCGAGATTGGCCAGTGAATGATAATCGCGGCCGCTTTCCGGGCCACTGTCGGGGCCGCTGGCGGGCGGTGGCGCCGCCTGCAGCGGCGCTGCGGCGAGGCACAGGACCGCAATCGTTGCTAACGAAATTCGCGCGGATAATGTTCGCATCGCCTGCTCCATGGCCGCTGGACGCTCAGCTTCCGGTCTTCGGCGGCGTCGCCGGCTCGTCTTTCTTCTCTTCGGTAATCATGCTGTTGAACGTTGCTTCATCGACCTGGTTGTTAGATACGCCATCCCAGGTCGCGCCCAGTGGCACGGCATTGCGCACGCGCGGCGCAGCAGCGACCACCGCTTCGACCGTGGCGTCCACGCGTGAAATGGATACCGGCACGCCGTAGGGATCATGGGAATGCTGGGCGATGAGCGCGTAATCGACGGTCTGCTTCCTGGCCTTGAGCCGCGCCAGCACGCTCTTCGGCATGGCCTTGTCGATCAGCACGCGCTGCTTTTTCCTGAAATCGCGTGGATCGTCCTCCAGCACGTCGAGCGTCTGCAGGTAAAGCTCGTCGTCCTCCATGCCGAACAGATACGGCTGGTTCACGACTGTTACCTTGTCGCCCACCTTCACCATGTCAAAAATGGGCTCGATATCCTCGGGATACAGGCGGATACAGCCGTGGCTCGAGCGCAGCCCGACGCCATATGGTTTGTTAGTGCCGTGAATCAGGAACTGCGACCAGCCCAGGTACATGGCGCGGTTGCCTAGCGGATTGTCCGGTCCCGGTCCCACTACCGGCGGCAGGATCTCGCCATTTTCCTTGTGCTCGGCGCGCACGCCGGGCCCCGGGATCCAAGTTGGATCCTTCTTCTTGCGAATGATCTTGGTCGTGCCTTCGGGCGTCGACCAGCCGACCTTGCCGATGCCGATCGGGTGCGTGTAGACGACCTGTGGCTCACCCGGCTTGCGTTTCGGATAGAAGAACATGCGCATCGCGGCGACGTTTATCACCACGCCTTCGCGCGGCGCGTTAGGCAGGATGAAGCGCGAGGGGATGACAATTTCGCGGCCATCTCCCGGCAGCCAGGGATCGACCTTGGGATTGGAGCGCACCAATTCCTCGTAGCCGACATTGAAACGGCGGGCAATGTCCGACAGCGTGTCTTCCTTGCGCGCCTTGGTCACCGCGACCTGGCCGACGATGTCCTGCTGGTCGTCAGCCAGCACGAACCGGTGGGTTGGCTGAGCCAGCGGTGCTTCGGCCGGCAGCGGGGGCGGCGGCGGCGCCTTGGGCTTCTGCCAGGGGCCACCTACCAGGGAACAGCTTGTTAGCAAGGCGGCCGCCAATGGCGCGACGACGGCGGCGCGGATACAGGGACGCATGCTGGATGGAGTTACCGG
>DAIQQI010000392.1:0-2945 GCA_036786925.1 Steroidobacteraceae bacterium | reverse complement strand
GGCCCAGGCGCAGTTCGGCGGCCTTGCCGCCCATGTCAAACTTGCCGTACACAAACGCATCCAACAGGCGCGTGTACTGGCCGACCAGGTCATCGCTGGCGCGCGGCAGCGGCGTACGATCGGTGCCGCTTTTGCTCTGCATCTGCGGATCCCAGAACGCCGAGCCGCGCAGGAACGCGCCGACGTTCTTGTAGTTCATCGAGATTTCAGTCACAGCCTTGAAGGCGCGGCTGTACAGATCGGTGCCGAAGTTCAGGTCACCGTCGTCGATGTTAGGCGAGCGGCCGCAGCCGCCGTTGGCAGTGGCGATCAGGCGGCAATCCGGCGACTGGATGCGCCAGGCCTGCGAGTAGGCCACGGTCGTGTCCCAGCTGCCGGTCACTTCGCCGGACTTGCTCTGGAACTCGAATGCCTGGACCGGCGCGGTCATCAGCACGGCCAGCGATGCGGCCGACGCCAACGTCAGTGCGCTGCGGAAAGGGTGTTTCTTCATGTGGATCCCCAAGCTCGAAATACTACGTTGTTGTTCGAATGCGCCTGTAGCCGCGCCGAGAGCACGGCCACAGACAGTTAATGCACAAAGTATATCAGCGGCTTGGGCGCTTGGCTGCCCGACTGCTGGTCGTTGCTGCGACGCAACAGGTCGCCGAAATCAGCTGTGCGTGACCTGCAGAATGCTATGGCGGATCTGCTCTGACAGCACGAGCTCGGCATCGATCAGCACGCGCTCCAGCACCTCGTTGTAGCAGATCTTTCCGGCCGGATCCGTGGCAATCACCGACCGGGCCAGCAGCAGCGCGATGAAATTTTCAAACAGGCTGCGGTCAGAGAATTCCGGCGAATTGACGCCGTAGAGCATGGCCATGCGCTGCGCCATTAATTGGCACTGGGCGACCAGCGTCCGGGCATCGATCGCGCCGCTGCCGGCCTGGCGCAACAGCGCCATGGTCAGGTAATAGCGCTCGACCGTCTGGATGGTCGCCTGCGCCAGGTTCGACAGCTGCAGCGACCGCATGCTGTTGGGTTTGGGTCGCTGCCAGGCCGACTGGCCCGGCACGGGTTCGATCAGGGACTGGGCCGCGAGTGCCGCGATGACCGCATCGACAACCTGCGGCAATTCCTGTTCGCTGTAGCGCAGAAACAGCTCCGCCGAGATATAAGGATAGATGCGCCAGACCAGGCGCTGCAGGTCCTCGGCGCGCAGCACGGCGTTCGATCCAAAGCCGCAGGCTATCAATGATGGCAGTGCAAACAGATGCAGCACGTTGTTGCGGTAGTAGGCGCCGAGGATCGCAGCCTCGTCCTTCATCCGGATCAGTTCGCCGGCCGCGTGCGATTCGCGGCTGATGCAATTCATGGCCACGCCGTACTGCACGATGTCAGTGGCAGACAGCGGCGTCACGGTGACGCGCGGGCTGTATGGCAGCGCCCGCAGCAATGCGAGATAGCAGTCGACCTGGCGCACCAGGTCGTCCTCGAGCATTGCCTGGCGCGGCGTTGCCAGCAGGATCGTAGCTAACAGATTGACCGGCGTTACCGCCGCCGCCGCATTGACGTTACGCATGATGCGCAACCCCAGGTCGTCGACCGCGCGCCCGACCCAGCCGGCGCGGGTTTCATCGTCAAAAGCCTGTTGCCGCCAGTCGCGCTGGTGCGCATCGAGAACCTGGTCCAGGAAAATCGGCTCGCCGACATTGACATGTACGCGGCCGAATTTCTGCTTCAGGACCCTGAGCGCCCTGACGAGATCGAGCCAGCTTTCCTTCTTCTTCTCCTGCCCGGACAGCTCGCTGATATAGGTGTTAGCTTCGACCAGGCGCTCATAGCCGAAGTACACCGGCAGAAACACCACTGGCCGCGCCGGGTCGCGCAGGTAGGAGCGCACCGTCATCGACAACATGCCGGTCTTGGGCTGCAACAGGCGCCCGGTCCGCGAGCGGCCGACTTCAATGAAATATTCCACCGAATGGCCGCGCGCCATGATCGTGGCCAGGTATTTCATGAACACGACGGTGTACAGCGCATTGCCGCGAAACGAACGGCGGATGAAAAAGGCGCCGCCCTTGCGCAGGTACCTGCCGACGATGGGCATATTGAGATTGATGCCCGCGGCGATGTGCGGCACCGCGTAGCCCTGCTCGAAGATCGCGTACGACAACAGCAGGTAGTCCATGTGACTGCGGTGGCAGGGCACGAAGACGATTTCACGGCCCTCGGCGACATCGGCCAGCGTCCCGGCATGCGTGAATTCCACGCCGTCGTAAAGCCTGTTCCAGAGCCGCGTGAGCAGCCGCTCGGCAAAAATGACAAACGGGTGCGAGTAGTTGGCCGCGATTTCCGCGCCGTACTTGCGCGCCGTCAACAGCGCCGCCCGGCGGGTGATCTTCTTTTCACGTGCTTCCGCGGCGGCCGCGCGCCGCACCGCGGCGGTACGCAGCA
Organism: Steroidobacteraceae bacterium; assembly: GCA_036786925.1. Taxonomy (GTDB): domain Bacteria; phylum Pseudomonadota; class Gammaproteobacteria; order Steroidobacterales; family Steroidobacteraceae; genus UBA964. The sequence goes on along the minus strand of DAIQQI010000392.1, from coordinate 506 downwards.
CGCGCGCCAGGATCGTGCGGCGGTGCGACAGGTCAGGACCGATACGGGCCGCCCTTTGCCTGTGGAAGGTGGCGCGCAACTGCCTGCTGATCCGCAGCGCCGCCGCCTGCGGCTGGGTTTCCCCACCTAACAACGTGCGCAGGCTGACGGTTTCGCCGATCTCGACCATGGTCTGGCGGCCGTTGACCAGCACCTGGAAAAACTTGCGCAGGGAACCGTTGAGGACCCAGTCCTCGGCCAGCAGCAGCCGCAGCAGCGAGCGTTCCTTCTGCGGCGCGCGGCCCCAGTAGACCGCGACCGGCGCGAGGCGCAGGTCAAAAGCGGGGTCGCGCAGCGCCTCATCGACCAGCCGCGACAGCTCTGCCGGCGGCCGCCGGTCGATGCGTGCGGTCCAGAAACTCTCGGTGCGGTAGACCGCAAAGAAGGCCCGCACCGCGCTGCGGCCGGCGCCTAACAAACGGCGCGCGGGTCGCGGCAGACCGTCGCGCTTGCAGACCATCTGCAGG
>DAIQQI010000391.1:0-2949 GCA_036786925.1 Steroidobacteraceae bacterium | reverse complement strand
ACCAGCCGGAGGCGGGCGTCGCCTTGAAGCCGCCATAACACCAGCCGGCGTTCAGATACAGTCCATCGACCGGCGTGCGATCGATGATCGGTGAGCCGTCCATCGACATGTCCATCAGACCGCCCCAGGAGCGCAGCAGGCGCACACGCCCGAGCATCGGCATGAGTGCCATGCCACCTTCGCAGACGTCCTCTACCGTGGGCAGGTTGCCACGTTGCGCATAGGTGTTATAGCCGTCGATGTCACCACCGAACACCAGGCCGCCCTTGTCGGACTGGCTGACATAGAAATGTCCGGCGCCAAACGTGATGACGCCGGGCAGCACCGGTTTCAGGCCCTCGGTCACGAAGGCCTGCAGCACATGGCTCTCGATGGGCAGGCGCAGACCTGCCAGCGCCGCGACGCGGGAGGAGTTGCCGGCGCAGGCGAGACCTACCTTGCGCGCGGCAATGAAACCGCGGGTGGTTTCAACACCGGTGACGGCGCCGTGCTCGCGACGAATTCCGGTGACTTCGCAGTTCTGCACGATGTCGACGCCCAGCTTGTCGGCCGCACGCGCATAGCCCCAGGCCACGGCGTCATGGCGCACCGTTCCGCCACGCCGTTGCAGCAGGCCGCCGCGAATCGGAAATCGCGCGTCGTCGAAATCAAGAAACGGCGCAAGCCGGCGCACGCCGGCCACGTCGAGGAGTTCGGCATCGACGCCTTGCAGCCGCATCGCATTGCCGCGGCGCGCGTCGGCATCGCGTTGCGCGTCGCTGTGAATGAGATTCAGCACGCCGCGCTGGCTGACCATCGCGTTGTAGTTGATATCCTGCTCCAGCCCCTCCCAGAGTTTCAGCGACCACTCGTAAAAGGGCGTGTTGCCGGGCAGCAGGTAGTTGGAGCGGATGATGGTGGTGTTGCGGCCGACATTGCCGCTGCCGATCAAGCCTTTCTCCAGGACCGCGACGTTTGTCAGGCCGTGAACCTTGGCGAGGTAGTAGGCCGTCGCAAGCCCATGGCCTCCGCCCCCGACGATGACGGCATCGTAGGCTTTGCGCGGCTCGGCGTCGCGCCAGGTCGGTTGCCAGTGTCGATTGCCGCGGCCCGCCTCCGCCAGCAGTCTGAAAAACGAATATCGCATGCCTAAAAAAGGGCTCTAGGGTTCGCCGCCGCCGATTGCTTCGCGCCGTCGTGCAACGAATGCATCCAGCGCCTCGGCGATGGCGGGGTCAAGCGGCGGCTGTTCGTATTCTTCCAGGGCACGTTTCCAGATATCCGTTGCGCGCTGCGTGGCGTCCTTGCCGCCGCCCAGCTGCCAGTTCTCGTAATTCTGCCAGTTTGACACCAGTGGCTGATAGAACGCATGTTCATAGCGTTCCATGGTGTGCGCGGCGCCGAAGAAGTGTCCGCCGGGCGCAACCTGCTGCTGCGCCTCAAAACCCAGCTCCGCTTCATTGACCACGACCGGCTTCAGGAATTCCATCATCAGCTGCAGCATCTCGACATCCAACACCAGTTTTTCGAATGAGGCGGTCAGGCCGCCTTCCTGCCAGCCGGCAGCGTGATACACCAGGTTGCCGTGGCCGAGAATCGCTCCCCACAACGACATTTCGGTTTCATAGACGCCCTGGGCGTCGGCGGCGTTGGAGGCGCTGGCGTTAGACGTGCGGTAGGGCAGGCGGTAGCGGCGCGCAAGCTGGCCACTGGCAACATTCGCCTTGGCATTCTCAGGCGTGCCGAAAGCCGGAGCGCCCGTGCGCATGTCGACGTTAGATGTGAACGCGCCGTACATGACCGGCGTCCCGGGCCGCACGGCCTGCGCGAGCGTCAGGCCAAACAGGATTTCCGCGTTTTGCTGGGCGAGCGCGGCGGCCAGCGACACGGGTGCCATGGCGCCCATCAGCGTAAACGGCGTGACCACCACCGGTTGCCCGTGCTGCGCCATCGTCATGAGTCCATCGGCCATGGCTTCATCAAACCGGCGCGGGCTGTTGACCGAGATGATGGTAATGACGCCGGGACTGCTGGCCATTTGCCCGACTGAAATCCCGCGCGCGATCGCCATCATCTCGATGCCATCGCGCGCGCGTCCGGCGCCGATCGCGGTGCAGTGATACGCCAGGTCCGTGTAGATCAGGTTGGCGCGGTACGCGTCCAGGTGCCGGGTGTTTGCCGGCAATTCCACCGGCGCGCACACCTGGTTGCCAAGCACGTGGACTGCATTGAAATACTGCGCCAGGCGGATGAAGTCGCAGTAGTCGCGATAGTTGCCGGCGCGACGCCCGCGTTCGCAGTCGTGCACGAACGGCGGCCCGGCGACCAGCCCGAACGCGATGTTCCTGCCGCCTAACACAAGCTGCTTGGCCGGGTTGCGCGACGTGAGCGTGAACGATGCCGGCGCAGTTACCAGCGCTCGATCGACGATCGCGCGGTCGAGACGCACCGTGCCGCTGGCTTCATCGACCTGGGCGCCGACAGCGCGCATCGTGGCACGCGCGGCGGGCGACATCAGTTCGATGCCAATTTCCTCGAGTATGCGCAGCGACGTCAGGTGGATGGCTTCGACCTGGTCGCCGGACAACACCTCCATCGGCGCATACGGATTGCTGACTGTTGTCCACGGCAGCTGCGTCAGCCGACCGCCTGCGGAGCGTCGGGTCCGGCCGCCGGGCCTCAAAATGGCACCATGCGATCAACGGCGCGCAGCGTAGCCGTTACATCAGGCGACGTCGCTTTCTCCCCGGCTGGCAGCTCGGCGGCCTTGGCCATGCGCAGCGCAATGATCCCGTTAGGAAACAGCGTGACCTCGTTGTAGCCCGATCCGGACATCGTGGGAAGCTGAAAACGCTGCTTGCTGCGGCTGCCGGTGTAGGACGTGAAATGAAATCCCATCAGATAAGCGCCTTGTTCCTTCGCCGCCGCAGCCAGCGGCAGATTGCCCATCGAGGAGTCGCCACCCTTGAT
>DAIQQI010000004.1:0-31598 GCA_036786925.1 Steroidobacteraceae bacterium | reverse complement strand
GCTGCCGGACGCCGGATTTCATCAGCGCGAGGTTCGCCAGCGCCACGGCGCAGGTGACCGGGTGACCGGAGTAGGTAAAGCCGTGGAAAAACTCGCCGCCGGAGTTGATCAGCACGTCGGCGACTTTGTCCGACACCATGAGCCCGCCGAGCGGCAGGTAACCCGAGGTGATGGCCTTGGCCATGGTCATGAAGTCGGGGCGGGTGCCGTAATACTCGCAGCCAAACCACTGGCCGGTGCGGCCAAACCCGCAGATGACTTCATCCGAGCAGAACAGGATGCCGTACTTGTCGATGATCTTTTGCACCGCAGGCCAGTAGCTGTCGGGCGGGATGACGACGCCGCCCGCTCCCTGGATCGGTTCGGCGATAAACGCGGCAACACGCTCCGGACCCAGCGCGAGGATCTTGGCTTCCAGCGCCGCCGCGGCCTTGCGCCCGAACTCCTCGGGTGTCAGGTCGCCGCCGCATTCGAACCAGTACGGCTGCTCGATATGGACGATATCGGGAATCGGCAGTCCGCCCTGCCCGTGCATCGCCTTCATGCCGCCTAACGACGCCCCGGCCACGGTACTGCCGTGATAACCGTTCCAGCGCGAGATGATGATCTTGCGCTGTGGCTGGCCCTTGATGTCCCAGTAGCGCCGCGCCATGCGCAGGAAGGTGTCATTCGCCTCGGAGCCAGAGCCGGTAAAAAATACGTGGTTGAAGTGCGGCGGCGTCAGTTCGACCAGCACCCGCGCCAGTTCGATGGCGGGCGGCGTGGTGCACTGGAAGAAATTGTTGTAGTACGGCAATTCCTGCATCTGGCGCGTCGCGGCGTCCACCAGCGACTGCTGCCCATAGCCCATCGCGACACACCAGAGTCCGGACATGCCATCGAGCAGGCGCTGGCCATTCGCGTCCTCCAGATACACGCCGCGCGCCCGGGTGATGACCCGTGTGCCGCGCGCCGCCAGCTGCTTGAAGTCGGTGAACGGATGCAGGTGGTGGGCGGCATCCAGCTGCTGCCATTTTGTTAGGTCGTGTTGGCTCATGGCAGTCGCGTCCTAGACATTCAGCAACAGGTGCTCGCGCTCCCAGGAACTGATGGCCTGCTGGAACACTTCGTTTTCGGCCTCGCGCACCAGCGTGAAGGCTGTGACGAAAGGCTGGCCGAGAATGTCAATCAGTGGTTCACACTCACGCAATTCGCGAATGGCGGTGTCCAGCGAGCGCGGCAACGCGAACGGCAGATCGTGCGCGCTGCCGGCAATCGGTTCTGTGGGGAACAGGCCCTCGATCATGCCGAGATAGCCGCAGGCGAGCGACGCCGCAATCGCCAGGTACGGGTTGGCATCGGCGCCCGAGAGCCGGTTTTCAACACGCCGCGATTCCGGATCCGAGCCCGGGACGCGCAGTCCGGCCGTTCGATTGTCGTAGCCCCATTGCACATTGATCGGCGCCACCTGGAAGCGGGTCAGGCGGCGGTAGGAGTTGACGTTAGGTGCGAGCAAACACATCGCAGCGGGCAGATATTTCTGCAGCCCGGCGATGTGCGCAAAGAACAGCTGGGTCGGCGTGCCGTCGGCGGCCGAAAAGATATTCTTGCGGGTCTTGATGTCAACGATGCTCTGGTGGATGTGCATCGCGCTGCCCGGCTCCTTGGCATGCGGCTTGGCCATGAAGGTCGCATACATCTTGTGGCGCAGCGCCGCTTCGCGCGCGGTGCGCTTGAACATGAAGGCCTGGTCCGCCAGGTCGAGCGCATTGGCATGCAGCAGGTTGATTTCCATCTGCGCCGGGCCGTCCTCGTGGATCAGCGTGTCGATCTCGATGTCCTGGTCTTCGCAGAACTGATAAAGATCATCGAACAGCGGATCGAATTCGTTGACCGCCGCGATGCTGTAGCTTTGCCGGCCCGGCTCGGAACGGCCCGAGCGACCGATCGGGGGCTTGAGCGGATAGTCGGCATCGGCATTGACTTCCACCAGGTAGAACTCGAGTTCCGGCGCCACCACCGGATCCCAGCCTTTCTGCGCATACAGTTCCAGCACATGCTTCAGCACCTCGCGCGGCGCCATCTTGACGCGCCGGCCGTCGGCATAAAAACAGTCGTGAATGACCTGCGCCGTCGGCTCGGCGGCCCAGGGGACGCGCCGCACGGTGCGCGCATCCGGTTTCAGGATGATGTCGATTTCCGCCGGACTCATCGCGCTCGACGCATTCGCCGGGTAATCGCCGGTGACGGTCTGCAGGAAAATGCTTTCCGGCAGGCGCATGCCCTGGTCTTCGGTGAATTTCTCCGCCGGCATGACCTTGCCGCGCGCGATGCCCGCCATGTCGGGAACGATCGCCTCGACTTCCTGGATGCCGTGGTCACGGAAAAACTGCTGAATCTCGTTAGCCATGTTAGCTCCTGCGGCCCTGGGCGGCGCGTTCCCGGGCAGCCTGCCCGAACGCCGCAAACAGCGCTGTTGAAAAAGAATTGCTCAGCACCCGCCATTCGGGATGCCATTGCACGGCGACCGCGAAGCCACGCGCCGCGGCCACCCGGAAACCTTCGATCAAACCATCCGGCGCGCGCGCTTCAACGAGGAGGCCCGGCGCCAGCTCGCGAATGCCCTGCGAATGCAGTGAATTCACCTCGATGCGGTCGCTGGCAGCGAGGCTGCGCAGCAGCCCACCGGCGGTCAGCTGCACCGCATGCGCGAGCGCATATTGTTTATCCAGCGGATCATCCTTGTTTTCGCGATGATCCAGGTAACCCGGCAGCTCCTGCACGCGCTGCCACAGCGTGCCGCCATAGGCGACATTCATTTCCTGAAAACCGCGGCACAGACCTAACACCGGAACACCCGCGGCGACCGCCGCGGGTATCAGTGCCAGGCTGGTGGCGTCGCGCTCCGGGTCATGCAGGGTCCCGGGCTGACTCGCTTCACCGCCGTAGCGGGCCGGTTCGACATTCGACGGACTGCCGGTAAACAGCAGGCCGTCGACGCTCGCCAGCAGCTCGGCCACGCCCAGCGGCTCCGGCAGTACCGGCAGGACCACAGGCAGCGCGTCAGCGCCTCTGGCGACCGCGTGCACGTACTTCTCTCCCGCCATCTGGAACGGGTGAGGGCCAACCATGCGCCGATCGGCGATGATTCCTATGATGGGTCGAGGGCTATTCATAAAAGGGTCGCCGAAACGGCGCCGGTATTGTCTTTCGACCCCATCATTAGACCACAGGCCACCCCCAAAGCGCCGTGCGAAGCCGCATATTTTGCGCTTCCGGCTTTCGTAAGCAGCCTGTAACCTATTGTTTTTAATAGTTTTATTGCGAACGCCAGCACAAACCGGTATGCTGCACTCGCGCTGACACCCCTTGCATTTCGGACGGGGTTCCGGTCTGTGCCGCTGGGGTGGAATATGTCTAATTCTGCGGATTCCGAGTGGGCTCAATTGCTCGCCAAGCATCCGGATATTCGATTCGTCGATGCCTTCGTCACCGACCTCAACGGGGTCGAGCGCGGTAAACGCATCGATCGTGCGTCCGCCGACAAGATCTGGTCTGCAGGCATGCCTTTACCCGGCTCGATGTTCGCGCTCGACGTGCTGGGCGCGACCGTGCAGGCGACCGGCCTCGGGTTTGACGACGGCGATGCGGACCGGCCATGCCGGCCGGTCGCCGGCACGCTGGTACCCGTGCCCTGGGACCCGCAACTGGCGCAGCTGCAGCTCAGCATGTTCGAACCCGACGGCCGCGCGTTCTTTGGCGACCCGCGTCATGTGCTGGCACGCGTACTGGAAAAATTCCATAGGCTCAACCTGACGCCCGTGGTCGCGATCGAATACGAGTTCTACTTTGTCGACAAGGCGCGCAGCGCCGATGGGCAGCCGCAACCGCCGCCGCTGCCGCTGACGGCCCGGCGCGAGTTTCGCACCCAGATCAACTCGATGTCCGACCTCAATGAGTATTCGACCCTGCTGAGCGCGATCGACAGCGCCTGCCAGCAGCAGCGTGTGCCGGCGTCGAGCGCGCTGGCGGAATACGGCCCGGGGCAGTTTGAGATCAACCTGCATCATCAGCCCGACGCGCTGCGCGCCTGCGACGAGGCGATGCGCTTCAAGCGCATCGTCAAGTGCGTGGCGCGGACGCATGGCTGCGATGCGACTTTTCTCGCCAAGCCCTATCGCGACATGGCGGGTAGCGGCCTGCATATCCACGTCAGCGTCCTCGACGCCGGCGGGCGCAACATCTTTGCCTGCGATGATCCTGCCGAGAGCGCCGATCTGCGCCATGCGGTATCCGGTTTGTTAGCAACGCTGGCGGACGGCATGGCCATCTGCGCGCCAGGCCCGAATTCCTACCGGCGCTTTGTCCGGGAATCCTACGTGCCGATGATGCCCTCGTGGTCGATCAACAACCGCGGGTCCGCGATCCGCATCCCGATGAGCGACGGGGCTAACAAGAGAATCGAACACCGCCTCGCCGGCGCGGATGCCAATCCCTACCTGGTCATGGCCTGGGTGCTGGCCGGCATCCACCACGGCCTGTCGCGGGCGGTCGAGCCGCCGCCGGTCCTGCAGGGCAACGCTTACGAGACCCAGGGCGAGCCGCTGCCAACGCACTGGCCACTCGCGATTGAAAAATTTCGCAGCAGTGACGTGGCCCGCGAGTACCTCGGCAAGCCGTTCTCCAAGCTATTCGCGACCGTGAAGCGCGCGGAACTCGAAGACTTCAACTCCTACGTGACACCGCTGGAGGTTGCCTGGTTCATGGGCCCGTTGTGAGCGCCGGCGATGCCGTGCGGACCGCGTATGCCGCCAGCGTACGGCTGCCGGCTGGCATCGCGAGCCTGGCTTTCGATGGCCCGCTGGCCGGCGATACCGATGCCGACGTCTGCGTGGTCGGCGGTGGCATCGCCGGTTGTTCGGCGGCGCTGCATCTGGCGGAACGCGGCTACCGGGTGCTGTTGCTGGAAGCGCAGGACATCGGCTTCGGCGCCTCCGGCCGCAGCGGCGCACAGGCAATTTTCGGCGCGGCCTGTGGCCAGGACAAACTCAGGCAATTGATCGGCGCGGGCGACGCGCGCCGCGTCTGGGACCTGAGCGTCGAAGCGCTGGCACAGCAGCGCAGCCTGATCGCGCGCCACCAGATCGACTGCGATTACGTGGCCGGCCAGATGCATGTCGCGATCAAGCCGCGACAGGAGGCGGAGCTGCGCACCGAAGTCGCTGCGTTGCAGAACCAATACGATTACCCCAGTGTGCGCTACGTCGAGCGCGATGAGTTGCGCACATTGTTAGCTACCGAGCGTTACACGGGCGCATTGTTCGATACTAACAGCGGGCATCTGCAGCCACTCAACTACACGCTGGGACTGGCGGGCGCGGCGGCGCGTGCCGGCGCCAAAATCCACACCCACAGTGCTGTCAGCGCAGTCGACGAAACCACCAACGGTGGCACGTCGCAGGTCCGCGTACACACCGCGCGGGGCGTGGTCCGCTGCCGCCACGCGGTACTCTGTTGTAACGCTTACATCGGGGCGCTCGCGCCCGCGCTGGCGGCGCGCATCATGGCGGTCGGCACCTACATCGTCGCGACCGAACCCCTGGGCGCGGAGCGCGCCACGAGCCTGATCCGCAACAACGCCGCGGTCACCGACATCAACTGGGTGCTGGATTATTTCCGCCGTTCCGCAGATCACCGCCTGCTGTTCGGCGGCCGGGTCAGTTATTCCGGCATCGATCCGCTCGGTACGGGGGCAGCAACTCGTTTGCGAATGCTCAGGGTGTTTCCGCAACTGCGCGACGTCCGGATCGAATACGCCTGGGGCGGCTATGTCGACATCACGCTGAATCGCGCGCCGAATTTCGGCCGACTCTCACCCAACGTCTACTATCTGCAGGGCTTTTCCGGGCACGGCATAGCGCTGACCGGCATCGCCGGCCAACTGGTTGCGGAGGCCATCGCCGGATCCGCGGAGCGCTTCGACGTGTTCGCGCGCATACCGCATCGCGGATTTCCGGGCGGGCCGGCGTTGCGTCGTCCGGCCCTGGTACTGGCGATGCTCTGGTACCGGCTGCGCGACCTGCTGTAGCCGGCAGCCGATCCGGTGGCTTGCAACGCGCGCCGCGCGCGCCTAGGCTGTCGGCACTGCCGCAGCCGCGGCACCTAACAAAAAAGGGAACCCTGCATGAAACTTCAGAAACTGATGATGATGGCCGTGGCCTTGATCGCGCTCGGCGGCTTTACGCAGCGCAGCTACGCCCAGTCCAGCGATACGCCGTCGTACACGGAAGGCCCGGTCGTGGTGGTGTCATATATCCGCACCGAGCCAGGCCGTTTCGAGGAATACATGACCTACCTCGCCGGCAATTACAAGCGCACGATGGAAGAGCAGAAAAAAGCCGGCATCATCCTCGACTACGGCATTTACTCCGCCGAACAGCGTACCGAGCACGATCCGGACCTGATGCTGACCGTGACCTACGCCAACCTGGCGGCGCTCGACAACCTGGATGAAAAGACTCGCGCGATCACGGCGAAAGTCTGGGGTTCACGCCAGGCCAGCACCGCCGCGTCCATTGACCGCGGCAAGCTGCGCAAGGAAGTCGGCGGCGCGACGCTGCGTAAACTGAACCTGAAATAACGCGGCCAGAGCCCGCAATCAATTGGCGCCGGCCGGCCTGGTCAATGACTCGCCGGCCGGCGTCAGCTGGTCGCCGATCGCCGCGATCGAATTTGTTAGCAATGCGGTGCCAGGCGCGGGCTTCGGCGCCGGATCGGCCGCTTGCACGGCATTGATCACCAGCTGCACTTTCCACGTGATCGAGAATTCGAAGCCACCCGCCTGCGCGGGTTGACCGAGGAATTCGAATACCCTCTTCAGGAAATCTGACAGCGGCCCGGCGACGGCCGCAGGCGGCGCTGGCTGGGCCGGCGTCTCCGCTGCGGGTTTGACGGCAGGGTCGATGACTGGTTCGCTGTTAGCGAGCGCCGGGACCTGCGTTGTGGCGGCCGACGGCGCAGCAGCTGTCGCTGGAGCCGGCGTGTTCGTAATCGCAGGGGCGGGTTGCGGCTGCGGCGGCTCGGGCAAGGCGCCGACCGGACCCGATTGCTGCAGCAGTTCACGGCTCGACAATTTCAGGGCGAAGCTTGCAATCTGCTCGCCGTCGAAACCGAGGTGGGCAGCGGCGGTAAACGCCTTTTGAATGTCGCCGGCAAAGAAATCCCTGGCCAACGCGTCAACCTTGGCGACCAGGGCACCGATCGCCGCCAGTTCTTCGTCGTTCAGCTCGCCCTCAACCGAAACCTCGATGCGCCCGGACGCAAAGCCATACACCCGGCGCTCGGCACCCGAATCGGCACCACCGTCCTGGGCAACCAGTCCGGTACGCGATGCAAAGCGTACCCGCACCTCATCGCCTTCCTGTGTCTCGATGCTGAGGCTCGCCTTGTCGGTGCGCGCATAGACCGTCGACTGCGCCATGGTCTGTTCGGCGTTCGCCGCCAACGATGAGCCCAATTGATCACGCACATCGTTCAACGCGGTCTCGACCTGCGCATCGCTGAAGCCGGAGGCTTTCAGGGATTCACCGGCCTTGGCGAGCGCCTTGTTGACCGCGTCCAGCACGGCAGGCACACCATCCTTGCCATTCGCGGCGGCCTTGACTAACAACGCACGCACGGCCTGCGTGATGCCTTTGAAATCCAGGCCCAGGGCCTTGCCCACTTCATGCAGCGCACGCTTGCGGGCGTCTGCGGCTTGCGGGCCGCGCTCGCAACACTCAGGCGAGCGTCGCGGCCGCAGCATCGCGGCCATTTCCGGGGACAATTCGTTGCTCAGGCTGCCATGTATACGCATATCACTCTCCGTACGGGAGAGATCGGCCCAGGGCCGGCGTGCTTAAGTGAAATCGCCTTGCGACGGCTGCGCCGCGTTGACAGCTGTGACGAAGTCCTCAGTTGCGCAGGCGCAATTCAAAGCAGCGGTGTATTTTTGAATTGCGCTCAAAGTCCGGGGGCAGCGTCTTGCGCGAGATGTCTTCGATCGCATAGCGCGCCGACAGCGCCGGATCGAGCCTGAATTTCTGTGCGTTGGTCGAGAACACCAGCAGGCCATCTTTGGCGAGCAGCCGCATGCAGGCATCGATGAGCTCGACATGATCGCGCTGGATATCGAGCACCCCCTGCATGCGGGCCGAATTCGAAAACGTCGGCGGGTCGAGAAATATCAGGTCAAACCCGGGTTGCGCGCTCTTGAGCCATTCGCGCGCATCGGCCTGCACCAGTTCGTGCAGGCCATCTGCAAAGCCGTTCAGGCGCAGATTGCGCCGCGCCCAATCGAGATAGGTGTACGAGAGATCGACCGTCACCGTATCCCGGGCGCCTCCGGCCGCCGCACAGACCGTTGCGCTGCCCGTGTAGGCAAACAGGTTCAGGAACTTCTTGTTAGCTGACTGGTCCCTGATGCGCTGCCGCGTGATGCGGTGATCGAGAAACAGCCCGGTGTCCAGGTAATCCTCGAAATTGACTTCGAACTTGAGGCCACTTTCGGCCACCACGAAGAACTCGCGGCGCTCGGCCTGCTTTTCGTATTGCTGGGAGCCCGACATGCGCTTGCGGGTACGCAGGTGAATGTCCGCGCGCGCCACGCCGGTCGTCTCAGGCAACGCCGCCAGCGCCTCGCCGCGGCGCCGCTTGACCTCTTCCTGCGGGATGTCGTCCGGCGCGGCGTACTCCTGCACATACAGCCACTGGCGCGAACCATCGGCCGCTTCATAGCGGTCAATCGCGAACGCATACTCCGGCATGTCGGCATCGTAAATTCGATAACAGCTGACGGCTTCGCGTTTCGTCCAGGCGCGCAGGCGTTTCAGATTCTTGGCGATGCGATTGCCGAACATCCGCGAGCCCGGGGAATCCCGCAGGCTGTTGTCGGACTCATCGCGTTGCTGCGGCCGCAGGTCCCGCACCGCCTTGGGCGTGAGATCGAAGCGCAGCAGGCGGCATTCGATCGCGCCGTTCCACAGCGTGTGGGTGCGATGCGCGCGCAGGCCGAGTTCCAGTCCCATTTCGCTCGCGGCGGTGATGACCACCGCCTGCCAGCCCATGAAACGTTGTTGCAGCACCTCACCTAACAGCCGATGGGTGGCGCGTGCCGCCTCGCGCTCCTCGAGACGTTCGCCATAGGGAGGATTGGTGCACAAAAGGCCACGCGCGGCACCCGCCGGCGGCGCAGCGTCCGCCAGTTCGCCCTGGGTAAACCGCGTCAGTTCGGCGACGCCGGCGCGTTCGGCGTTGGCACGCGCGGAACGCAACATTCCGCCATCGCGGTCGCTGCCGCACAGGGCCAGCGCCGGGTCGGCGGCGACGCGTTTCGCCCAGCCGGCAACGCCTGCATCGCCACGCGCCCGCGCCGCTGCGCGTACCGACTGCCACAGCAGTTCCTCGTGGCCACGCCAGCCGAGAAAGCCGAAATACGTGCGCCAGATGTTAGGCGCGAGGTCCGCTGCGATCATCGCGGCCTCGATCACCAGCGTGCCGGAGCCGCACATCGGGTCCAGGAAGCGCGCGTCTTCGCGCGCCAGCTGCGGCCAGCCGGCGCGCAGCAGGATGCCCGCCGCCAGGTTCTCGCGCAGCGGCGCCGGGCCACCTAACAACCGATAGCCGCGGCGGTGCAGGCCATCGCCCGACAGATCGATGGAGACCTCGACCCGCGCGCCGTTGGCGTGCGCGTGCAGGCGCACCGACGGCTGGTCCGGCTTGATGTCCGGGCGCCAGCGGGTCGCCTCGCGCAGCTGATCGCAGACCGCATCCTTCATCTTCAGCGCGCCGAACTGGGTGTTGATGATGGTCGGATGCTGGCCGCTGAATTCGCAGGCCAGCGTGCTGCCGTGGGCGATTTCCGCCGTCCAGTCATGCGCCAGCAGCTGCGCGTAGAACTGCTCGGTGGTCGGAGCCTCCAGCGTCAGCAGCGGCAGATAGACCCGGCTGGCAACCCGCGATTCCAGGCAGGCCCGGTACGCGACCTCGAGCGTGCCGCTGAAACTGACGCCGCCCCGGCCTTCGCGCAGATCCAGCGCACCTAACGCCTGCAGTTCGCCCGCCAGCAGATCGGCCAGCCCGCGTGCGGTGCTGGCAAAAAAACGTCGCAGGCTCATTCTGGCATTGTGCCCGAATCCAGCGGCAAATAGCCGCCCTTGCGCGGCTGTTCGCGGAAATGACGGGCCAGTATCCGGTAGGTATCGGCATTGAAGCCGCCGGCACGGCTGGCTGCCGTAGCTAACAACGCACGGCAACGTCGACGCAGGCCATCCTCGTCGATCGCTTCATCATCGTCACCGCACTCCAGGCTGCCCAGGTGCATCCACCGATCGAGCACATGCAGCGCCACCCTGCCCGCCGCGCCGCGCTCGATGGCCGCCACCGCGCCGCGAAACGGCCAATCGGCGAGCTTCCAGCCCAGCATCGCCAGGCGCGCTCGAACCGCATGCAGGGCCGGCGACTCGGCGCCGACGCAGGCACCACGACAGCGCTGCAACTGATGGGCGAAGCAGGAGCCGTCGCCGCTCTCGAGACCGAGCGTCTTGAGGCAGAGGCGCTGGTCCTCGGCGAGTGTCCGCAGCGCCTTGCGCGCGGCACTTTCACCCTTGAACAGGCCAAAGACCGGCGAGCCGGCGGCCAGCGCCGCGTCCGGCTCGACCAGTTGCGGTGCAACCGCATCGTCGGGCCACTGCCAGCTGAAAAGTTTTCCGCCGCGCAGCTTGCGGTTAAAGACCGGTTTCTCCTCGCGCACCTGGCGCGCTTCGAGCAGCAGCGCACCCAGTTCTCCCGCGGTCACGTTCCATTCGACGCGCCGCGTCTGTTCGCTGAGCCGCTGCGACTTGGTATCGCGATGCGCACCGGCAAAATGACTGAGGACGCGCTCGCGCAGGTTGTTAGCCTTGCCGACGTAGATCAGGCTGTCAGCGCCCTGCGTGGTCGCGCCGAAAAACCGGTAGACGCCGGGCGCCTCGGGCAGATCGTCGGCGAGCTCCGCGGGCAGGTGCGGCGGCAGCACCGCCACCTGCGACACCTGCGCCAGGGTTTCATCTAACAAATCCAGCGATTGCTCGCGGCGCAGCTTCCGCCAGAACTGCCAGAGTGCGTCGGCGTCGGGCATGGCGCGATGCCGCACCGGACAGGAAATGCCGTGCACCGCGATCACGGTATCGAGGTTGTGGCGGGCCTGCTGCGGGAAGAGTCGTCGCGACAGGCGCGCGGTACAGGCCGTCGGCGCCTGCCAGCGCTCGCCGATGCGCTGGAACTCGCGGCGGATGAAGCCGTAGTCGAAGCGCACGTTGTGCGCGATAAAGAGGCGCCCGCCCAGGCGTTCGCGCAATTCCCGGGCAATCTCGGCAAATGACGGGGCATCGCGGACCATGTCATTGTCGATGCCGGTCAGCGCGGTAATCGACGGTGGGATCAGCCTGCCGGGATTGACGAGCGTCTGCCACTCGAAATCGAGCGTATCGCCGTGCGCCGCGACGATGGCAATCTCGGTGATCCGGTGCCAGGCCCCCTGGCCACCGGTGGTCTCAATGTCGACGAACGCGAGCGGCGCGTCGTCACGGAAAATGCGCGTTACCGACATCGCGCGATCTTAAAGGATGCGGGACCCTGCGCCCGAAAACGGTGCGGCCACCGACCGCTGCTGCCTCGAAACCGGGCAGGTCGCCGCGCGAGCGCGCCGGACCAACCTTGGTTTGACCGGCGGGCCCCGCGGCCTGCGCCACGCTCAGTCTTTCTTGCCGCTCAGGCTGAAAGTCTTCGATATGGAGAACACGACCTTCGATTCCGTCGACAGCAGGTCGACGCCCGCATCCGGTAAGTCACTGCCGTCGATGTACTTGAGACCGAAATTGATGTCGTTCCAGCTGTAGGTGAGGCCGACCGCAAAGTCGTTATAGCCATCGCCATTGACCAGATCCCAATAATCGCCATCGGAGCGCGCGGCGTGGAACTCGAGACCAAAGTTTTTGGGCAGCTCGACCCGCGCATTGACTTCGATATAGGTACCGGATTCGTCACTGGCATTGAGATCATTGGAATACCAAAGCTTGGCGCTGGCCGAGAATTTGTCGGTAAACGGTTTGCTGATGCCGACCCAGTATTCGGGGTAGTTGAGGCTGCTTTCTGACGCGTAGACGTAGTACGTCGCGCCTACACCCCAATTGACCGTTTCATCGCTGCCGCCGCTGAAACTCGGGTTGATGTCGATCTCGGTATTGGTCTCGGTCCCAAGATCTGTCGTGCTGGCCCACACGCCAAAACCGAAGCCCGAGTCGTGCGCCCAGTCGATGCTCAGCTGGGGCGCCGGGTCGCGCGCACTCAGGGAAATTCCGCGAAAGTCATAGTCGCTGACGATCGTCGGGGTCAGGGTCAATTCTGCTTGCGCCATCGGCGCCATTGCCATCAGCGCCAACGCGCCCACCGCGTGTTTCAGTTTCATCGCATTCACTCCACGTTTGTAACAGTCGGGGCAAAAGTGCCCAGGCAAGCTAAGCAATAATTGTACCAACGATGTCGGAACGCAGTTGTGGGTGAAAAGCTACAGATTCGTGCCGGGCGGCTCGAAGATGACGTAGAGCTTCTCGGTCGGCAATTTCACATCCCAGGTGCCGGAGAATCCGCGCGGAATGATGAACGCCTGGCCAGGACCGAACTCGCAGCGGCGTCCGGATTCCGACTCGATGATCACCTGTCCCGATAACAGGTAACAGAATTCGTACTCGGTGTAGTGGACACGCCAGCGCCCCGGGCTGCTGGCCCACTTGCCGGCGTGAAACTGTCCGGCCGTGTCGCTGAACAGGTTCCAGATCTGCTGGCGTGGATTGCCGGCCAAAACGCGCCCGGGATCGGGCGCGCTCTGCTCGGGTTGAGGCCAGGCATCGAAGCTCACGATTTCGGCAGCCATGTTCGCTCGCGGCAGAGGTACCAGAGCGTTAGCCTACGATAGCGTCGCGCCCGCAGCCAGTATTCCGCAATGCCGCTCACGGCGTCACCTGGGCGACGACATCCGCGCCCGCGTCTTCGCCGGCCGCGTCGCTGCTGGCGACCATGCGCACTGTGACGCGCCGCTCCAGCGCACAACGGTCCGCATCGCGCAGGCAGTCGCTGCTGGCGGGCGCACCCGCGCCCACCACCACGACCTGCCCGCGTGCCAGGCCGCCTTCGACCATCGCATCGGCGACCGCCTCGGCACGCGCGGTCGACAGTTCGAAGTTGTAGCCCGCGACGCCGCGGGCGTCCGCATACCCGGTCACATACACCACGCGATTGGTGCGCTCTGCTAACACCGCGCCGAGTTGCCGCAGCTGATCATGATCCGGTGCTTCGAGCGAGGTGTCGCGAGTGCGAAAATGCACGTTAGCTGCGAGCTCGTTCAACGGAATGCTGCTGGCACGCAAATCTGCCAGCGCCTGCGAGCGGTCGGTCAATTGCGCGTCAACGCGGGCCAGCGCCGTGTTGAGCCGCGCGATTTCCGAGCTCATGCGGCTGCGATCGGCCAGCTGTGACTTGAGCTCCCCTGACAATGACTGCGCGAGTTGTTTTTCACGGTGCAGCCGATCACCCAGCCAGCCACCCGCGGCGGCGCCAGCGATGGCGCCGATCGGACCGGCGGCCGCGGCACCGATCGCAAGTCCTGACAGGACTCCGGTGGTTTCCGGTTTGGAGGCTTTCTGGCGGACCGGCGCCGCCGTATCGGCGAGTGCGCGGTCCAGGCTGGATCCGGCGATCAGGATCGCCGCAATGACCGCGGCGACCCGGCGAGCACGAACCTCAGGACTCTGGTAGCGAGGATGGAACATGGCACAACTCCTTTCGATGGTGGCGGGGCCTGTGTCGACCCCATGGCAGCCATCTTCGCTATGAATTGCGCGGCCTCCCGGGCTTGAAGCGGGCAGGCTGCCGATGATTTGTGGCGGAATATGGCAGGCGCTCGGCATACTCCCGGCCATGAAAAAACTCTTTCTCATCTGCCTGCTCGCGGCCACGACGGCGCAGGCAGCCACGCCGGTTGAAGTCGTAGTCGGCGGCACTGCGTTTCGCAATACCGCCGGCGAGAAGGTCTGGCAGGAATTCCAGCGCAAAGCCGAAGCCGCGGCGCAGGGCGGACTGCGGCTGCGCATGCTGGTGCACGGCGAGCTCGGTCCGGAAGAACAGATCGTCAGCGGGCTGCGGCGCAATCGCGTGCAATTCGCGAATCTGTCGGCGCTCGTGACCTCGACCGTCGTGCCGGAAACCGCGCTGCTGTACGCGCCCTATCTCTTTGACTCCGGCGCGGAAGCGGATTTCGTTATCGACAATTACCTGACGCCGGAATTTCGCAAATTGATGGCGGCGAAAGGACTGGAGCTGATTGCCTGGTACGACCTGGGCAATTCGATTTTCTGGTCGCGCAACAAACCCCTGCTGATGCCCGCGGACCTGCGCGGCATACGGCTGCGTATCGGCGCCAACCGCGCGACCCGGTTGTTAGGCGAGGCGCTGAAGGCGGATGTCATTCCGCTGCCGTTCTCCGACATCATCCCGTCGCTGCAGCGCGGCCTGATCGAGGCGGGAGAAAATGGCCTGCCACTTTATTCGCGCACCGGCATCGCGCGCGAAGCCCCCTACATGACCATGACGGAGCATTGCCTCGCCGTATCCTTCATCGTGGCGGACAAGCGCTGGTTCGATCGCCAGACGCCCGCGCTGCAGAAAATCCTGCGCGACAGCTTTCCGGATGCGGCGGCGCTGCGCAAAAGCACCCGCGATGAAATCGCCGCGGATCTCGCCAACGCCAGCAAGCTGGGTTTCAGGATTTACCGACTGAACAGCGCGCAGCAGGCGGCATGGGCGAGCGCGACCCGCGGCACCCACCCGGCGCTGATCGCCGACATCGGCGGCGACAGTGCGCGACTCTATGCAGGAATCATCGCGAGCCGCAAGAAATTCGCGGCAAGTCAGGCCAAGCCGGCGCGGCCCTGAGTCGGGCCGGCCGGCGGCCGTCAGGCTAACGCTGCGCGAACAGCTTGCCAGCCAGCGCTCCAATGGCGGAATTGAGCATGTCGCCGGAATCCTGGTGACCGGGCTGGATCTGGCCCTGCGGTGTCAGCTGATCGACCGCATGCGGCAGCACCTTCGACAGCAGGTCGCCCGCCTGCCCCGGGTTCATGCCGAGTTGCGCCGCGATCTGACCAACCGTCCCGTTGCCTAACACTTGCGTGACCTGGGTGGCCGAGATCTGCATGTTCTGGCCGGTGCCGACCCACGACTTCATGACGTCGCCGAGGCCGGCGTTATTGAAGGCGCCGGCGAGGCCGCCGAGACCGCCCTGCTTCTTCATGACGATGGTGATGATTTGGATGATGATCGCCGGTGACAGCATGCCACCGCGCGCCGCAGCGGCCTGCCCGCCCTGCCCGCCCTGACTGCCCTGGCCGCCGAGCGCGCCACCCAGCACACCACCTAACATGCCGCCCAGGCCACCGCCCGCCGACGATCCACCCGCAGGTGCCGCGCCGTTTGCGGCGCCTAACAAATCATCCAGAATCCCCATGACCTTGACCTCATAAATTGTTGGACCGGCCGTGGCCGGCGAAACCGGAACATACACGATCAGGGGCCTGGAAGGGGTTCAGGATCAGTTCAGGTTTTCCATCTCCGCGCGCGTTGCCGCGAACGCCGAGCCGCTGAAGGTGCCGCGGACTTTGACGCCCCGACCTGCGATCTGGCTGAAGAACTGCGCCTGCGTAATTGTGGCGCCATTGAGGTCCCTGAATTCCGTCGCACCGGTTGTCGTGACGGTGACACCGACCAGTGTGAAATTGGGCAGCGCCACATTGCGCGCGGTCGCCTGCAGTTCGCGCCGCGTATCGAGGTTGCGGCGCTCTATCAGGGTCGCCGCGGCAGTCAGCGGCGCCGTGCCTTCCGCGCCGCGCAGTTCCAGGTAATCACCGGTACGCAGCTGCGCGTAACCGAAAGGCCGGGCATTGGCGCTGGAATCGTCCTCGAAACTGGTCGCGCTCGAGGTGCTGATGGTGACGCCGAATATCGTCAGCGTCTTGTTAGTGGCGTTGAGCGCGTCAACCGTGCCCTGGAAGCGGGTGGTCGTGTCGGACTTGAACGCAATCCTGGTCGCCACCAGGACGCTCGAGGCGTTGAACGTGCCCTCCACTTCGACGCGTTTGTTGAGCGCCAGATCGCCGGCCACACCGCCCGCATAGCTCGTGGTTGCGGTCGTCGTGACCTTCTGCGTACCCACGTCGAAATCAGTCGCCGATGCAAAGCGCGTGACAAAACCCTCGATTTCGCCGTTGTCGTTATTGCTGCTCGTCAGCGTGCAGCTCTTGACCTCGACTCGCGTCGCGGTGAGCGACGTGCCCGAGAACGTGGTGCCCTTCACTTCGGCGCAGGCGCCGTTCGCCACGTTGCCGGTCACCGTGTTCGCCGATACGTAGTTCACGCTGCTGTTGCCGAGCCGGAAAGTACGAGCGGTCGTGTCGAGCGCGCTGATCGTGCCATTCAGCTCGATTTCGCCATTCGCGGCCCGCGGTTCGATGCGTGTCGCCACGACCTCGCCGGCGCTGTTGCGCAAGCCGTTGACCTCGACCCACTGCCCCACGGTCAGGCCCGCGATTGAAGGCGTCGCAAAGCTGTTGTCGAACACGGTTGCGCCGGTCACGCGCACCACGTTGCCTAACACGGTGAAGCTGAGACCCGGCACATCGATGCTTTGCACCGGACCTTCGTATTGATCGTTGGTTGCGATGCTGGTCGCTGAGCCAGTGCCGGCGGATGAATTGATGGTGCCGCGCACCTCGACCATCTGGCCGATTTTCAGCTGCGACTCGCTGGCGCTGGCGCCTTCCACCGTAATGGTAGTGCCGGTGGTGGAAAACTCGATGCCGTTGACAAACACACTGCCAAAGCCAGTGACCGGACCGACGGCAATGCCGCCGCCATTGATGCCGGCAATGCCGCCGCCATTGATGCCACTGAGAGCGGTATCGCCACCGCCGCCGCCGCAGGCCACGAGCGCAAGCATGCTGCATGCTGCTAACAAATTACGCGATTTCATTTGCGGTTCCCTCGATCAGTATCTGTTTGAATGTGGTAGAGGCCCACGCCGAGGCGCAGCACGCGCGGCGGATTGCTTCCGGGCGGCGCAGCCTGGGCTTCATGCTCGGACAGCCAGGCATCCACCCGTTCCAGGAACGCCTGGCCTTCCATCTCGAGCATCGCCTGGAACGCAGGCAGATGCCGTATGTCGATGCGATCGTTTTCGGCGCGGCGCTCGAAGCGCAGCCGCTGGCCGTTAGGACACAGGAGGTCATAGACAACCGTCTCGCCAATGTCCTCGATGACGCTGCCGGCGCGCAGCACCTTGGCGCTGTCGAACTGCGACGGAAAATACACACGTTGCAGCGCCCGCACTTTCGTGTCTTCGCCTGCTCCGACCGCACCTACCTTGCGAAGTTCCTTCAGCAGGGCCGTCGCCGGAATGTCGCCGGCATAGCGGACACACAGATCACCGAACGATGGCGTCGGACCATCCACGGGTATCAGGCGAGGCGTACCGTCGGCCTGCACGTAGTCCGGATCCTGGTGCCAACCGGTCAGCACTCGCTGGGCCGGATTCAGGAACTCGGTGTTAGGTTCCGACTGATCGCCTGCCAGCAGGTCGCGTTGTTTTGCGACTTCGCGGCGGCTCAGACCCGACAGAATCGCGACGCGCGACGCGTTGGTGGGTCGGCCACGGATGCCAAATTCATCGGTCGCGACCTCGACATAGGCTGTTTTGACGAGCTCGGCGAAGTCCTTCCACGGTATTCCCGAGCGCAGCAAAAGCCGTACAATCGGACGCAACAAAACCCGACAGGCCGTAAGAACGCTGGCTTTGGGGTTAATTTCCATATATGTGATAATTTAGCACAAATATGGGACCCGTCAAGTAATGGCCCCTTATGCGTACTTCACAGTCCATTCGCCCCCTGACGACCGACATGGTGCTCGAACTGGCCCGTATGGCCGGGCACCAGGTGGCCGAAAAGGACGTCGCCGGGCGTATTGCGGCCGGCGCAGCCGCCGCCTGTGCCGCGGTCACGGGCTTTGCCGCCCGCGGGCTCAGCGGCACGGAGCCTGCCGACTTTCTGGCTGCGCAGGAGGAACTTGCGCCGGCCGCAGATACACGCGCAGGGCCACTGCCGCCCCCGCCCCTGCAGCAACCCGGTGCAGTCACGGATCTCACCGCACTGTCGCTGACCGAAGCCGCAACGGCCGTGGCCTCGGGCCGTTGCAGCAGCGTTGCGCTGACCGAGGCCTATCTCGCCCGCGCGCGCGCTGAACAGGATCGGCTCAACTGCTTTCTCACCCTCGATTCCGAGCGGGCCATGGCGGCGGCGCAGCTGGCCGACGAAGCGCTGCGGCGTGGCACCACGCCGGGCCTGCTGCATGGCGTGCCGTTGGCGCACAAGGCGATGTTCGATATCGCCGGCGACGTGAGTCTGCGCGGCGCGCGCATTCATGTGCCGGCGGCGAGCGCCGATGCGACGGTGATTGCGCGCCTGCGCGCCGCCGGCGCATTTTCGTTAGGTCAGCTCAACATGGCGGAATTCGCCTTTGGCCCGACCGGTGACAACAAGCACTACCAGCGCACCCGCAATGCCGTGAATCCGGACTACATGGCCGGCGGCTCATCGAGCGGCTCGGGCGCGGCGACCGCCGCGCGCGCCTGCGCCGCCAGCCTCGGCTCCGACACCGGCGGATCGGTGCGCATCCCGGCTGCCGCCAATGGCGTGGTCGGTCTCAAGGCAACCTACGGACTGATCCCACGCCGTGGCGTCATGAAGCTGTCGCCATCGCTCGACTTCGTGGGCCCGATCACGCGCACGGTGCGCGACTGCGCCCGGATGTTAGCTGTGATCGCGGGTTATGATGCGCCCGATGCCGGTTCCTCGCCGCGACCGGTCCCCGATTACGAGCGCCTGTTAGCACGGGGCGCTCAGGGCCTGCGGGTTGCGCGGGTGCGCAATTACTTCTTCGACCACGCCACGCCGGATGTCGTGGCGGCCTGCGAACGCAGCCTGACGGCGCTGGAGAAAGCCGGCGCGCGGGTGCTGGAAGTCAATGTGCCGGAACCCGAACCGCTGGCGGAACTGAGCCGCGCGGTGCTCTATGCCGAGGCCACGGCCCTGCACGGCGAGTGGCTGCGCACCGCGGCCGAGCGCTACTCGCCGCAGGTGCGGGTGCGGGCACTCACCGGCATCGCCATTCCGGCCTCGACCTATTACGAAGCCTTGTGCCTGCGCGGGCTGCTGTTGCGCGAGTTTGTCAGCCAGGCATTTCGCGATTGCGACGTGCTGCTGATGCCGACGCTGGTAATCCCGGTGCCGCGGTTTGCAGACGTAGACGTCGGCACAGGCCCGGCGCTGTGGGACACGCTGGCGCGGCTGGTACAGAACACCGCGCCATTCAATTACCTGGGCCTGCCCGCACTGTCAGTGCCCGCGGGCTGCACCGCCAACGGCCTGCCCGCCAGCGTGCAGCTGGTCGGTCGGCCGTTCGATGAGGCCACGCTGCTGCGCGCCGCCGATGCCATCTGCGATCGCTCCAGGACGGGATCGCAGTCCTGAGCGTCGCCATGCAGCAGAACCACGATATGCCGCGCGTGGTGTTCGCGGCGTCGTTAGGTACCGTGTTCGAGTACTACGATTTCATGCTGTACGGGAGCCTGGCGGCGTTCTTTTCCGGCTTGTTTTTTCCGGCGGAAAACCCGACCGCATCCCTGCTCGCGAGCCTCGCGACCTTTGGCGCCGGCTTTGCGATGCGGCCGGTGGGTGCACTGCTGTTCGGCCGGCTGGGCGACACGGTCGGCCGCAAGCGCAGTTTCCTGATCACGATCGTCATCATGGGCCTGGCGACCACGCTGGTCGGCGTGCTGCCGACCTATGCGCAGATCGGCTGGCTGGCGCCGGTCCTGTTAGTACTGCTGCGGCTGCTGCAGGGCCTTGCCCTCGGCGGCGAATTCGGCGGCGCGACACTGTACATTGCCGAACACAGTCCGGCCGCGCGCCGCGGCTGGTTCACTGCCTGGATCCAGATCACCGGCACGCTGGGCCTGATCCTGTCGCTGCTGGTGATCCTCGTCTGCCGTGCGCTGTTAGGCGAAGAGGCGTTCCGGGCCTGGGGCTGGCGGCTGCCGTTCCTGTTCTCGGTGGTGCTGCTGGCCGTATCGATCTACATCCGCCTGCGCCTGAAAGAATCGCCGCTGTTTGCGCAGTTGCAAGCCAGTGGCGGCTTGTCACGCTCTCCCATTACCGACAGTGTGCTGGCTGCGGCGAACCGCCGGCCGATGCTGCTGGCGCTGGCGGCGGCAGCCGCGATGGCGCTCAACTGGTATGCGGCGCAGTTCTATTCCTACGTGTTCCTGCAAAGAACCGTCAAATTGCCGTTCACGACAGCCGCCGGCATCGTCATCGTCGCGCTGACGCTCGGCATACCGATGTTCCTGGCCGCCGGCTACTGGTCCGACCGCAGCGGCCGGTTGCGGCCCATGCTGTTAGGCATGGCGATTGCGGCGGTGAGTTTCCTGCCCGGATTCCAGCTGCTGATGACCCACAGTGACTCGCCGGTCATTCTCACGCTGGCGATCCTCGGCATGATTGTCGGCGCCGCGCTGACCTGCGGGCCGGGCGCGGCGTATCTCGCCGAACTGTTTCCGACCCGTATCCGCTACACCTCGCTGTCGTTCCCGTATCACATCACCAGCGCCTGGTTCGGTGGCTTCATGCCGCTCACGGCGACCTGGCTGGTGGCGCGGACCGGTAACCCGCTGGCCGGCGTGTGGTATCCGACCGTGATCTCGCTCGCCTGCCTGCTGATTCTGTTAGCCGGCGGCGCCTGGCAGCGTGAGCAACGCGGCGCGACCTGGCGTCACGCGCTCTGATCCGGCAGCGGCAGGTTGATCGCCGCCAGATCCTCGCGGCTGTCGACGTCATGAATGGATGGGACCTCGACCAGCGCATAGCCCTGCTCGCGCAGGGTCTGAAGGTGCCGGGCGCGACTGCCCTTGCCGTAGGCGAATTCGACCGGCGCCGCGGGCATCAGCCACAGCAGATTGGTGCCGTCCTGGTGCTGGCAGCTGGCGAGCGCAGCCCGTGCGGCGCCGGGCAGGGCCCGGCCGCGCGCGATCATGTGATCGATGAGCGGCGGAGTCAGCGTCGGAAGATCCGCAAGCACGATGATCACTTCGGTGGCGCCCCGGGCGGCGGCTGCGTGGCAGGCGCGCCTGACCGAGTCATTGAGCGACTCACCCGTCTCGAGATGCTCGACTGCCCACCGGCGCGCAAAGTCGGGCGGCGGCGCGACATCGCCGACTAACAGCACGGCCTGCACGGATCTCGCTTGCAGCAACGCATCCAACACCTGGCCGAGCATGGTCCTGGCGAGCTGCAGGCGTTGCAGCGGACTGAGTTGATCCGCGAGCCGTGACTTGAGGTCCGGTCGCTCGCGATAGGGCACGATCGCAAAGCAGACCGGCGCGACGCCTGCCGCGGCGGGGCGATTCGTCATAGAGCAGGGGTCATGACTCAGGGCTTGAAATCAGGATCATCGCTGACTTTGCGCGCAGTCGTTGCCGCAGGCGGCTGGTACCAGCCCGGATCGGCGTAACTCGCAAGCCGGTCGCGCACCTTGACCGTGGTAAACATGCCGCCCATTTCGATATTCCCGAACAGCCCCTTGCCCGCCATCATCGGCAAGGTGTTAGGCGGCGCCTCGTGATGGCCCATCTCGGTGTGCATCTGGTGCTCGGCCATGCCAGCCTGGCCCATGGAAAAATATCCCGGCATGTGGCGGCCGATTTGTTCATCGAGATCGCGCTGCTCGACACCGAGCGGATTCGGGATGCCGTGACCCATCGCGTTCATGGTGTGGTGCGACTTGTGACAATGGAACGGCCAGTCGCCCGGCGCGCGCGCCGTGAATTCGATGTCGACCGCGGCGCCGACCGGTACCAGCGTGGTGGTATCCCGGCGCTGGGCGCTTGCGGGAATGGGTCCGCCGTCGGTCCCCGTGACGCGGAAATGGTGGCCGTGAAAATGCATCGGATGGTCGTGCATCGAGAGATTCGCAACCCGGATGCGCACGCGCTGGCCGGTCCTTACCACCATCGGATCGGTCGCCGGGAACACCTTGCTGTTCAGGGTCCACAAATCGAAATCGGTCATGACCGACGGATCGGGCCGCGAGGTTCCCGGATGCACCGCCCAGTTGTGCAGCACGTAGGCGAAGTCCCGTTCCACGGTTGCCGGGCCGCGCGGATGAATGATGAACATGCCCATCATGCCCATCGACAGCTGCACGACTTCGTCAGCGTGCGGGTGATAGAAGCGCGTGCCGCTCTCATTCAGCGTGAATTCGTAGGCAAAGGTTTCGCCTGGGCCAATCGGCGGCTGCGTCAGGCCCGACACGCCATCCATGCCGTAGGGCAGCAGGATGCCGTGCCAGTGAATCGAGGTGTGCTCCGGCAACCTGTTAGTCACGAAAATCCGCACGCGATCGCCTTCCACCGCCTCGAGGGTCGGACCCGGCGTCGTGCCGTTGTAACCCCAGGCCTTGACGCGCGTGCCGGGCGCGAATTCGTGCTCGATTTCCCCCGCGATCAGGTGAAATACCTTCGCGCCGCCCTGCATCTTCCACGGCAGGCTGCGACCGTTAGGCGTTATCACCCGCCCGGCACGCGCACCGCTGGCGGTACTGGTGGCGGCAGCGCCAGTGGCAGCGGAGGCAACGCCCGACGCCGCCCCGAGTGCGCTGGCGCCTAACAGAATTCGGCGTCGCGACAACAACGCCTGTCGAATATCGTTGCTCATGGGCCACCCGCCTCGCCGGCCGCCGCAGGCTCGGCCCACTCGCGGATCGCCTGCAGCGGCAGCGCCGCGGCCCGCGACAAGGCAATCCGCGCCAGCCAGTAGTCGCGCTCGGCCTGCAGCTGCTGCAGCTTCGCTTCCATGACCGCGCCGCGCGCCTGCATGGCCGCGAACGGTCCGATGATCATGTAGAAAAACTCGCGCTGGCGCAGGTCAGCCTGGATCTCCGCAGCCGGCACGCTGGTATCCCGCGCTAACAACAGCGCCGCGCGTGCCACGGCAAGCTGTGCGCGTGCCAGGCGCACATCGCCGCGCACATCGAGGGCTGCGGCCTCCGCTTCCCGCATCGCGAGGCGGGCTTCGGCGTCGCTGCGCGCCAGCGCCACCTGCGCCGCGGAAAAAATCGGCAGCTGCAACTCGAATTGCGGGCCGGCGAGCCGCGTGCCGTCCGGCTCGCGCTCGCGGCCATAGCCGGCCGCGAACTCCGGCACCAGGCGTTTCTGTCGGGCGCTGCTGAGGAACGCAAGACGCGCCTCCACGCGTTTGCGCGCGGCCTGCATATCGAGTCGATTGCGCAGCGCCGCGGTTTCCAGGTCCGCCAGCTCGCCGTCGGTCTCGGGCAATGCGGCGAATTCGCCGCGCAGCTCCCAGGCGAGTTGCAGATCGCTGACGCCCATCAACCGCTCGAGCCGCACGCGGGCCTGCAACCGGGCGGTCTCGGCGGCCGCGGTTGCACGCTGCTGCTCTGCGTAGGCCAGCCGCTGCGCCTGCAATTCCGTATCGGGTTCGTTGCCAGCTTTCACGAAACGTTCCATCAACTCGGCCTCGAGCCGCGCCAGGTCGCCGCGCTCGGCTGCGAGGCCGGCGCTCTTTTCGGCGGCCAGCGCTTCGAGCCAGGCGGAGCGCACCGCGGCGATGCCGGCCATGATTTCATTGGCCGCTGTCAGGCGCGCGCTGTTCAGTTCCTGGTCCGCGGCACGGCGCCGCACCGGCAGCGAAAAAAGGTCGGAGATGCTCTGCAGTACCGACCACTCGAGTTTGCTGCCCGGGCCGCCACGCAGGCTCTGCCGGCTCCAGCTGACAACCGGATCGCTGAGCGTCGCGGCCTCGAGATAATCGGCGCGCGCCAGCCCCAGGCGTTCGAAACTGGCCTGCAGGTCCGGGCTTGCTAACAAGGCGATCTCGACCGCTGCATCGGCGTCGACGCCGGCCGCCAGGCGTGCGCTGACGGCCTTGCGCAGCGAGTCATCCGTTTTCAGCCGCCACTGCGGCGTGACGCCGGCGCCGGACTTGACCAGCTGCCCGACGTCATGACCCAACTGATCGTAAGAGCTGGACGCACAGCCAGCGGTCAAAGCGCCCACAACCCACACGATGCCCGCCGCCCTGTAAAACGTCACCCGCGTCCTCCGCAACCTGCCTGTGCCTCAGCCGGTAAGCTTACCCGGCCACCGTCGGCAGGTCGAATAGAGCAGACCTCCCGCGCAGGCTATAGTGCCGCCCATGCGCGCAAAATTTTTCTACGGCTGGGTCATTGCCCTCGCTTCGGGGGTCGGCCTTGCCTGTGGCATCGCCACCTTTGTTGCCGCCACGTTTCCGATTTTCGTCGGTCCGATCAGCAAGGAGTTCGGCTGGTCGCAGGGCGATGCGTTCAATGCGCCGCTGGTCATCACGCTGGCACTGGTGCTGTCGGCGGCCTGGACCGGCGGCCTGGTCGATCGACTGGGACCCCGCAAAGTGATTCTCTGGGCCTTCGTCGCCGAGGCCGTGGTCGTGGCGTCCTTCTATTTTCAGGGCGCATCGCCTTACTCGTTCTACCTGCGGTACTTTTTGCTGGGCACGCTGGCGTTAGGCACGACGCACATCGCTTTTGCGCGACTTGTCTCCCTGTGGTTTGATCGCCGCCGCGGCATGGCCCTGGGTGTTGCGCTCACCGGCGTCGGAGTTGGCGGCGTCGCGCTGCCCATAGTCTGCCAGTTGCTGATCCAGTCGATCGGCTGGCGCAATGCTTACCTGTGGCTCGCGGGCGGTTTACTGGTGTTCACGCTGCCCTTCCTGGGCCTGCTGGTCCGCGACAGTCCGCAGAGCATGGGCCTGACGGTCGATGGCCTGCCAGTGTCCAACCATGCCGCATCGTCCGCCACCAGTGGCCGGACGCTGCACGCTGCGGTCCGCGGCGGACTGTTCTGGTGGATGCTGCTGGCCGTGCTGCTGATCGGTATCGGCATCCAGAGCGTCATGCTGCACATGAAACCGCTGCTCGAGACCCGCGGCATGAGCGCGATGGGCAGCACCTACGGGCAATCGGCGATCTTTGCCGGCCTGGTCGCCGGACGGCTGCTCGCGGGCTGGCTGATGGACCGTTTCTTTGCGCCGCGCGTGGCGTTAGGTTTCCTGGTGTCCGCGCTGGCGGGCATCGTGTTGCTCGAGAGCGGCGCCAGCGGCGCACTTGCCTATCTCGCCGCGCTGCTGGTCGGCCTGTCGTCCGGCGGGGAGGTCGATGTCATCGCCTACCTGACCGGCCGCTACTACGGCTTGCTGCAGTTCAGCCGCATCTACAGCATCTTCTACGCCCTGTATTCACTGGGTGGCGGCATCGGTCCGCGCATCACCGCTTCGCTGGTGGACCAGAGCGGCAATTATTCGAGCGCGCTGGTGCTCGATTTCGGCCTGCTGTTTGTCGCCGGCCTGATGCTGCTGCGATTTCCTGCATTCCCGCCGCCAGAGCGTTAGCTGCGGCGGCAGGCCGGCCGCTACAACCGCTCCTGCACCGCCTCGAGTTCGATCCCGGACGGGATGGGCTTCAGGAGCAGGTATAACAAGCCCGCACAGATGAGCGGCACCGCTATCAGGAACGAAAAGGTCCGGTCCCAGCCGATAATATCCTTGGCCCAGGCCATCAGCGGCGGCCCCAGCGCGATGCCGAAATTGACCGGCAGCGACGTGCAGACGGCGAGCCCCGTGGCGCGCAAATGAGTCGGGAACAACTCGGCGACGAACGCGAACTTGACGGCGGCGGTGCCGTAGAAAAACATGCTCATCAACCCGAACGCGGCCAGCGTGCCGTAATAACTGCTGGTGCCCCAGACCAGCCACAGCAGCGACAGCGATCCTAACAAGGTCCAGAGCACGACGGTGGTACGCCGCGTCAGCCAGTATTCACCGACCAGGGCGGCCAGCACATAGCCCAGCACGCCGATCAGGTTGCCGAATCCGACCAGCCAGGTCGACGAGCCGACCTGCAGATGGCGCGCCTCGTTGAAATAGGTCGGAAACAGCAGCGCCGAGCTGCCGTAGGCGATCACAAACAGAAACTGCGCCAGCAGCAGCGTCAGGGTGCGCGCGCGCATCGCCGGCACAAACAGCGCCGCAACCGATTCGCGCAGTGGCCGCTGCGCGTTGCCGGCGCGCACGCCCTCGAAGCGCGCGGACTCCGTGAGGAAGCGCCGCACCACCCACAGGTACGGCAGGGCTAACAGAGGCACCAGGAACAGCGAGCGCCAGCCCCACGTGGCCAGCATCGGCGCCGCGATCGCGGCGGCCAGGAACCAGCCGACCGGATACGCGGCCTGCAGCATGCCGGCCCACAGGCCGCGGCGCCGCGCCGGCGCAACCTCGGTCACCATCGCGCCGGTCGCCGGATAGAGCGCGCCGCCGGTAAACACGGAACCCGCGCGCAGGATCGCGATCTGCCACAGCGTGCCGATCAGCGCATGGGCGGCGACGAACAGCGAAGAGCCGGCGAGCGACACCTGCAGCATGGCCTTGCGGCCGAAACGATCGGTCAGGTGCCCGAACCAGACCTGCAGCAGTCCGCCTAACACGTAAGCGACGCTGATCGCGAGCGTCACCGCCAGCAACGACAGACCCAGAGACTGGCGCAGCGGCGGCAGCGCGTAGGACAGCAAGGCGAGTTCCGCCTGGCTCAGCGCGTAGGCGCCGAAGCAGACGGCGAAAGTGATTCTTGCGTTAGGTACGGTGCTGGCCAATACGTTCAGCGGATCTCGACCGGGCCACTCATTGCGACCTTGTCATAGTCGGTGACAAACACGTCCAGGCCGAGGGTCCACTGACCGGGAATGATCATCTCCTGCACCATCGCATGCCACATGCCGCCCGGCTGCCTGCTGGCCTTGATGCGGATGTCGCCGATCCCGGCCGATGGCAATGACGGGACGATCTCCAGATCCGCGATGTCTTCCAGCACTTTGCCGTCGGCGCCCCTGACGGTCACCATCAGCATGTTTTCGCCGGCCTTGCCCGGTGTCAGTTCGTATTCGGCGCTGTAGCCGTTGGCCTGCAGCGTGCCCTTCACACTGGCATTGGCCGCCATCGCCGCCGCGAGCGGATTGGCTGCAGCGCCACCTGCGCCGGTCTGCACAATGGCGCGTGGCGGCGTGGTCAGCGTCAGCGTCATCGCCACCAGCAGGATCAGCAGGTACAGCGCCAGCTCCAGCCTGATGGTGTTGGCAATGCGGCCGGCCGCCCGCGGTTCGCCGCGTTCCAGGGCCGGCGTCAACCACAACTTGTTGATGCCCGCGATTGCCAACAGAATGACGAACAGCACCAGTTTGCGGATCAGCCCGGTGCCGTAATCATTGCCGAACAGGTTGCCGAACGACTGCACCTGGGTCCACGAGATCACGAGGCCTGACAACACGAGGGCCCCGACGGCCCAGGCGGCGCGGTTGGAAAATGCCGTCAGCAGGGCGCCGGAGTCCTTCAGCGGCAGCAGCTGGGTGCTGCGGGCCAGCGGCCAGAACGCGCCGATCCAGAATGCCGCGCAGGTGAGATGCACGCCCACGGTCGTCGCCATCAGCCACACTGGCGGCGCGGTGGCTGCGTGCCCCGTCACCAGGAAGCTGGCGATACCGAGCGCCGCGCCCAGGCCTAACGCCCCGCTGCGCGGTGGCGTGACGCCCTTGCCACAGGCCCAGAACAGCAGCAGCATCGCCGGCACGCCGAGCACGGCGCTCGGCGCCAGCGTGCTGTCAAACCCGCGGCTCCAGGCCGCGGCGCCGAACAGGGCGCTGCCGTTACCTAACACCATTTCGGCGCCGCCCATGCCGATCGCGAGCAGGTAGTTGATCGCCGCGATCAGCGCGGTGGGCCGGCCGACACGCAGTGCGGTCGCCGCGATCGCCGGCGCCGCCGGCATCAGCAGCACGAACAGCGCCGAACCGGCCGCCAGCAACATCATGCTGTACAGCAACCAGCGATTGACGGCCACCGGCACCGTCCAGATGGAAGTGGGCGCCGCGGTCGCGGCGCTGGCGCCGCTCAGATCGCCGATCGGCTCGCCAATCGAGAACGGAATCGTCGCGCCGACCGGATGGGTATCGGCGGAGATGACCCGGTAGGTCATCACGTAAGTTCCGTTAGGCAGGCTGTCGCCCAGGGTCATCAGCATCCGGGTGCCGTCGAGGCGGATCTCGCCGGGCTTGCCGACCTCGGCGCCGGACTTGTCGATGATGCGAAAGAATATTGGCCCGACGCTCTCGTTGAAGGTTACCGCCACTTCTTTCGGCGCGACGTCGAGCTGTTGCTGCGCCTTGGGCGATGAGTCCATCAGCACCGCATGCGCCCACGCCTGCTGCGGCATCAGCGAGACACATGACAAGCAGGCGGCCAGCAGGGCGCGGCCGGCCGCGACGCTCAGTTTCAACATCGGCCGATAGCCTGGCTGTTAGCGGCCGGCGGCCGGCTTCGCTGCACCCGCCTTGGGCGGCGCCGGCGGCGCAAACGGATACTGCGGACGCGACGGCTTTTCCAGAATCAGGAACGGCGACGGCCCCGAGGTCGCCATCATGAACTTCAGCAACTTGTCCGGCAGACCCGGCGTATTGGCCTTGAGCTCTTCCGTCGGCAGGTCGATGTACTTGTCATCACCCGCCACGCAGACGTTCACAGTCCGGAAAAACAAGATCTGTCCGGGCGTGTTAGGCAGTGAGCCGCGGAACTTGAAGCCTTCGAAGGAACCCATTGCCGGGATCGGCGACTTCGGATCTTTCCAGATAATTTCATCGGCCGTTTCGGTCATCATATTGCCGCCCTCGCCGGGGATGGGCTTCGGCAGCTTGCGCATCTTGACCTCGACCGTCCAGTCGCGATTGACCGCGGCGCTGACGCGAAAGACGCCCTCGGGAATCTTGACGCGGACTTCCTTGACCGGACTGCCCTTGCAGCCATGCGTGACGCGCATTTCGAGGTCCTGCACGTAGCCCGCCGGGGCGTACATGGACGTCAGGGTGTTATGGGCGGTGGCCAGGTTGGCGACCATCAGGCTGGCGCCTGTGCAGACTGCCAAAGTCAGGGTGCGTTTCATGAGACGGATCTCCGATCGGATGGTCTTTTCAGGGGCTGAGACTGTAACGCCGCCATGTCCGGCTGACTACCCCTGCCAGCGCCAGGCGGTCAGCCTGCGGCTAGTCCTCCATATGTTCGAGGTAGGCGTCCTCCAGCTCGGAATGAGTGACATCGGCGGCCGCGAATTCGGCCAGCAGTACGCCCTCGCGCATGATGCCGATGCGGGTGCCGGTTTCCTTGGCGCGGAACAGATCATGCGTCGCCATGAGGATCGCGGCGCCATGGCGCGCCAGATCCAGGATCAGGTGGGAAAACTCATTGCTGGCCTTCGGATCGAGTCCGGAGGTCGGCTCATCCAGCAGCAGCGCACGCGCCTGCTTTGCCAGCGCGATGGCCACGCCGACTTTCTGTCGCATCCCCTTGGAATAGCCCTTCAGCTGGCGGGTATGGGCATCAGGCGCCAGGCCGGCACGCGTCAAAAACCCACGCAAGGCCTGGTCATCGTGGTGCTGGCCGCTGAGCTCGGAAAAGTACTCGAGGTTTTCCAGGCCGCTCAGTGCGCCGTAGAGCATGACCGTCTCCGGGATGTAGGCCAGCTGGCGCCGTGCCGCAGCGGCATCGCGCGCGACATCGACCTCGCCGACCAGCGCCTGGCCGGAGGTTGGCGTTATGAAACCCAGCAGAAGATTGATGGTGGTGGTCTTGCCGGCACCGTTAGCTCCTAACAGACAATAGATCTCACCCGGACCCACGCTGAGATCCAGCGACTTGAGCGCCGCGACTTCGCCGTAATTCTTGGACAGTTGACGGGCTTCGAGCATGAGAAATTTTCCAGTTCAGATGATTGAAACGCGCCGCAGTCGCCGCAGTGCCCAGGCCAGCAGCCCGACGGCGATGACCAGCAGTGCCGCAAGCGGTGCAAGATTGCGGCGCAACACATCCACCACGCCAGGTTCCTTGAAAACAAACTGCGGCATGCGAGCATAGTCGCCGACATCCAGCGGCGCGCCGGACAGCAGCCGGCGGTCGAAGAAATCGCGCCACTGTGCATGGAATTCGATCGCCGCCGCGCGGAGCTGCCGGTGACGAGTGCCGTCGCTGCCCGCCAGCGAGGTCAGAATCTGGTAGCTGAGCGTGCCGGGTGACAGATACTGCAGGCGACCCACCAGTTGCTGCTGTCGCCTTGCTTGAGTGTCAAATTCTGCTAACAAGGGCAGCATGGCATCGGAGATTTCGCGCTCTGAGCGCGCCACGCTGCGATAGTAGGCGCTCATATCCATGTCCTGGCCGCGCATGTCCGGGTGATCGAAAAAATACTGGTCACGTTCGCCCGCCGCGCGCTTGTCGGCGGCCTCGGTTGCTTCGCGCAGCGCCGTCGTCAACGCGACGCGCGATGGCGCGGCAAAGACCGTGGTGGCCGCGAGATTGGTCAGCGCCGGTGCCAGCACCACGAACAGCAGCCAGGCGCCCGTGAGAACGCTGGCGTTGAGATCCGATGCGAGGCCGCGGGTATTCACCCAGACGGCCAATGCAAACCAGAATGCGCCATACAGCGTTGCTGTCGTCGCCCAAACCAGCCACAGCGCCAGGCCGGCGCCGCTCGCGATCGGTACGCCGCCAACCAGCGCCGCCAGCAGCAAGGCAACCCAGATGGTTACTAACAGCACCAACGCACGCACCCGGCACTTGCCCGCAATGAAGTGGCTCAGATCGGAGCCAGCAGCCGCCGCAATCGCCAGTACGCCCCGTTCCCGTTCGCCCGACACGAGATTGAAGGTCAGCGCGATCACCGCCAGCGGCAACAGCCAGACGATGACAAAAGCGACATCAAAATTGCCCAGCGCCAGGCGCAGCGGATTGTCGATCCCGGCATTGCCGAGGAAATTATGGACGCCGCGCGCGGTGACCAGGTAACGACCTGGCAACAAGTCAGTTTGCCCGATGGCCAGCGGACCCAGCGCTGCGGCGGGCAGCATGACCGGCGCAGCTAACACACTGTAGCCGGCGGCGCCGGGCTCGCGCGCACTGGCGACGCCGCGACCCGCCTGTTGCGCCATCGCTGCGCGCGTCTCATTGGCCTCGGCGCTCGCCGCAACAGCCGCTTGTGCCTCGACCGTCATCAGCGCGCGGCCATTGAGCGCCGCAGCAACCACCAGCGCGACCAGTGCCAGCACCGCCCAGACCGCCACGCCTTCGCGCCGCAACAGGTGCAGTTCCTCGCCTAACATGCCATGCCGCGCCGTCATGTTGCGAGCACCTGCAGGCGCCGGCAGGTCAGTACCGCGGCCGCCAGCAACGCCACGCACCACAGCACCAGGACCGTCACGGGTCCGCCGCAGCGGGACAGCGACGCCGCCAGGGACTCGGAGACAAACCGGTACTCGCCGCTCCTGCGCCATAGATCGGGTCCGGCGCGATAGCTAT
>DAIQQI010000390.1:0-2968 GCA_036786925.1 Steroidobacteraceae bacterium | reverse complement strand
GTGGCGGCCGCGCCCGCCACTCGGGCGACCACATCGGCCGGCACGACTGCCGGAAAGCCGGACACCGCCAGCGCAAAAGCCACCGAGCCCCCCATCGCGTAGATATCACTAACGGCGTTCGCGGCCGCGATGGCCCCGTAGTCATCGGGATCGTCCACCAGCGGCGGGAAAAAATCCACGGTGGCAATGAGTGCGCGCTCGCCGTCGAGCGCGTACACGGCGGCATCGTCGTACGGCGTCAGGCCGACCAGGACCTCGGGGCCGACGCCCGCCGCAGCGGCCACCTGACCTAACAGGGCAATCACGTCGCGCGGCGCCTTGGCGGCGCAGCCACCGCAGCCCGCCAGCGAACGCAGCCCGGAAAACGTCGTCGCCGCAGCCGTGGACTCGACACTGCTCATCGCTGCGGGTTCACGATTTCACCGGCGCGGACTTGGACGCGTCGAACCGCAACCCCAGGGTTTCCGCAATGGTGGTGCGCTGCACTTCGTCAGTGCCGCCTGGAATGCGCAGGTTGCGCGCGATCTGGAACAACTTGTTGATCGGGTTGTTGCGCATGACGCCATAGCCCCCATGGATCTGCAGCGCCCGGTCGGCCACGCGGTAGAACGATTCGTCGTTGCTGACCTTGAGCGCGCAGATGCGGCGGATTTCATCCTTCGGCCGCGGCAACGCATACCAGGGACCCGGGTGATCGATGCTGCGCGCGACCTCCAGCGACAGGGACCGCGTCTGCAACCAGTCCACGTACATGTCGGAAATCATCCACTGGATTCCCTGGTTGGCGCCTAACGGCTTGTCCGCGATGACGCGCGACTGCGCGCGTTCCAGGCTGCGCTCGATCAGGTAACGCGACCAGCCGGAGCACATGCCCGCGCGCCGCATGCGCGTGTAGTTGAAGGACATGACGGCGATGTCAAATCCCTGCCCGGGTTCGCCGATCACCGCGCTGTCCGGCAACACCATGTCATCGAAGAAAATCTCGCCGGTATAACCGTCGCCGAACATGGTCTGGTAGACGCGGCCCTGCCGGTAGCCCTTGGCCAGGTACTCACGGGTGTCGAACATGAAATACGTGAACGAGCGCCGGCCCGCGCCCGGCTCCGTGATCGCCAGCACCTGGGCGACATCCGCATCGAACGCGTTGGTGATGTAGGCCTTCGCGCCGGTCAGCACCCAATCGCGGCCGCGGCGCGTCGCACGGGTCTTCATGTCGAACAGATTGGAGCCGGCGCCGGCTTCGGTAACGCCGTGCAGGCTGGTTTTCTCGCCGCGGACCAGCGGGGCGACAAACTGCTCGCGTTGATGATCGTGGCAGTACAACAGGCGCGGCGTCGCGCCTTCCGACCAGGACAGCAGCGCGGGATTGAGGCCGCAGCCGTAGCCGTACACCTTCTCCTCGACGTAGATCATGTCGGTGCGGCCCAAACCCGCGCCACCCAGTCGTTCCGGCAAGTGCGCGCTGTAGACGCCGGCCTTGCCCGCCGCGCGCATGATTTCGCGGCGCGCCGCCAGGATTTCCGGATGCAGCTTGCCATCCTTGTCGAGGTACAGCATTTCGTCGGACAGCCGCGCATGCAAGGCCTTTTCCCGCGGCGCAACTTCATCCCCGTAAAGCCTGCCGACGCTGTCCAGGATGCCGCGCAGCTGCGCCGGGGGGTGCAATTCGGATTCCAGCAGGCTCGGTTTCGCGGTCATTGTGTTAGCTCCAGGTTAGTCAGACAAAGGCATTGGCGCCGGGTTACCGGGCATGGCGATGGAATTGCCAGGCCCGGGCCGGTGCCCGAGAAAAAATGGGCGATTGGCAATTCCTGCCAGCAGCGGCAGAACCTCGGCGGCGCGCAACCGGCCGAGCTCGCCGGTCATTGCGCTGCGCTCACCGAATTGCAGCACCGCGTCGGGCCGCAGGCCTGGCGCGGCGACCACCAACGGTGTTGGATCGCCGCTGTGCAGCAAGGACCCTTGCGACGGTGATGCATGATCGCCCGTCACCGCCACCACGGCCCGCTCCGACAGCGCGAGCAAGCCGGCCAGTCCGACGTCGACTGCCTCGATGACATCGCGCTTGAACTGCGGCTTCTTGGTGTGGGCCGCTTCGTCGGTCGCCTTCAGGTGCACGTGCACGAAGTCGTGGTCGTCCAGCAGTTTGCCCGCTGCCGCGAGGCGATCCTCCATGTCCCGGGCCGGATTGCGCGCATCGTAGGGAAGGTCGACCAGCGTCATCTTCAGCAGCCGCGCCAGGCCGCGGTACAGCGCGGTGTCCGTGACCGCCGCGCCGGCCAGCCCGGTCTGCGCGCGGAAATCGGGCAACGCCGCATCTAACATACTCGCCCACTTGGTGACCGCCACCTCGAGGGCCGGCAGTCCCGCCTCGCGTCGCGCCTTGTTAGCCGGGTGACGCCGCAGGATCTGCCGGCTCCCGAGCAGCCAGGCCTGCAGCGTCGCCGCGAACTGCCGCGCACGCACCGGATCGCGGCTTTCCGGCAATCCTTGTGGTTGCATCCACGGATGCAGGTGCTCGAATAGCGCATCTGTATCGCTGACATCCCGAGTGCCCGCGCCTCGCGCCAAAAGCACGGACTCGCCGGTTCGCAGCGGCAGAATCTCGAAACTCACACCCCCGGCAGACCGCCCAGCCAAAGCGCCGAACAATTGCTGGCAGCTATCGTCGTCCAGCCGCGGACGGGCACGCTCCCCCAGCCACAACTTGCCCTCGCGAACTGTGGCGGCACGCAAGGCGAGATGAAACATCGGTTCGTCGCTCGGCGCCTGCTGACCGACGCCGAGCAGCTCAATGAGCGCGCGCCCGGCAAACGGCAGCTCGCCAAAGCCAAACAAGGCCCAGTGCGCGGTTTCGCTCGAGGTTGCGCGGCCAGGCCCAAAGGGCACATGGACTCCGTTGCTGCCACGCGCCACCAGCGCATCCAGATTCGGTGTCGCCGCGGCTTCGCACGGCGTGCGCCCGCCC
>DAIQQI010000389.1:0-2978 GCA_036786925.1 Steroidobacteraceae bacterium | reverse complement strand
GCGGACCGGTCGAGACGCACACATCGTCAGCGATCGGGATCGACGCCACGCGCCGCACCCGGAATCCGCGCCCGACCAGGTGCTTCACCAGCGGGTCGAAGCCCTTGTCGCGCGACAGGATCACGCAGTCGGCATCCGTGAATTTCGCCAGGTACTCGCCAAGGTAGAACGCGATGTGGAAATCGAGCGCATTTTTTCCCTGCCCCCGATGTCCACCGGCACGAAGCGCGGCCCGAGCTTCAGGGCGGTCTTGAGGAAGTCCTTGCTGACCGACTTCTGCGACGCGCCAAAGAAGAACGGCACCGTCACGTCGTCCGGCAGCGCCGCCAGGTCGACCTTGGGCACGTTTTCGAAATCCACCAGCAGGTATCGATGACTCATGTTGCGTAGTCTACGGGTCGGCGGTACTTTCGGGCACTGGAGGACACGACTTTGGCAACCGGGTGGGCGCAGGACGGCGCCGTGCAGGAACAGATCGACGCGACCGTGAAGGACGGCATCAAGCGCGCGCAAAGCCGCTTGCCGCAAGGGCCGTCACTGACGCATTGCGCGCAGTGCGGCGCGGACATCTCGCCCGAACGGCGCGCGGCGCTGCCGGGCGTGCGCTTTTGCGTGCCCTGCCAGGAAGCCGAGGACCAGCGCGCGACAACCAACGCCGGCTACAACCGACGCGGCAGCAAGGACAGCCAGCTGCGCTGAGCCAGCGAGTAACTTATTCGACGGTCAGAATGTAGGTCGTGTCGGTCGTGAAATTCTGGGTCGAACCACCAAAGTTGATCGTGTGCGTGCCCCGCGCCAACGGCGCGATCATCAGGTAAAAGCCATCAGCGGCGGTGTCGTAGATCTGTCCAGGCACGCCGCCAAAAATATTGCCGTCCAGGGCAACGACCGGAAAATATCCCGGCGGTGACGCGGCGCGCAACGGTGACGACCGCGGATTAAGGCTCAAAATACTGCCGACGTTCGTGCTATCGACGCTCGCGTGGATCTCGTGGGTAGCCCTGACAGCCGCCTGCAGGAAGCCTGTCAGGCCATTCTCATTCTCCGTCTTGCGGAACAAGGACTTTGTAACAAGCGGGAAGAACAAGTATGTGCCCACGGGCACGCGGCACTCCGTGCGCGTCACGCTGCCCCCTGCTGTGCCCATCAGGAACCAGACGTTGCCGCCTTGCATGAACCCGCAACTGGCGCCGGTCGGATCGAACCCGGGGTTTTGGGACAGCGGAATCTGCAGGAAATAAGTCCACCACGCCGCCGACCATTGCGAATAGGTCTTGCCTGTTAGGCCGAAAGAGTCGCTCGGCGCAACAATCGGGCTCGCGGCGTAGGCGCTCGACAGTGCCCCGGTCGCCACCGTCGCTAGGATCGAAATAGCCGCCGATTTCCAAAACTGTACGTGCTTCTTCATGGCGAATTCCCCGCTGTTTTTATTAAAGTTGCTCACCTTAACGAGCCATCAGATTAGTAGCATAGGTCATGGCCGTTACGGAAGGCCAAGGTTATGTCAAAATCGCTTACGGCTCCGACCGCCCAAGCACCTACGGGCGGCGTAATGACGAGATCGCGCTGCGCTCGAGAAAATACCTGCAGCTCTCGCAGTCTGCCGTCGGGTCCGGTATCGCATCGCCCTGGAGGCACGCCACCGCCTGCGTGACGACATCGGGCACCCAGTCGGTATTGCCCTGATACGGAATCAGCACCGGATCGAAACGCATCACACCATTCAGGTCCTGGTCGAAAAATCCGCCATCCTTCCTGCCGTTGACGTACAGGAAGTACCCCGTATTGCTAACGTCAAAGCCCGCGGTGCGAAACAGCCACTGGTAGATCTCCATCTGCCGCTTGTAGCCATCACCAAAACCACCGTCCAGCGTCGGCGTATCTTTCTTGGAGGTCGACTTGTAATCGACGATGTAAAGCTGACCCGATGCGCGATCCTGCCAGATGTCATCGACCGCGCCGAAGATCTCCGCGCCCGTAGCCGCGTGCACCACGCGCATGCCCTTGAAGTTGCTGCGCCAGGTCTCGAGGTTGTCGTGCACGTAGCAGCGAACATTCAACCCATGGCGTACCCAGAACGGATGCACGGCGCCGTTAGCGCGATACGCATCAAACTCGTTTTTCAACAACGCATCGGTGGCCACCGCCAGTGTCAGCGGAATCATCGGATGCGCCTTCATCCTGAGGCGCCGCTGCAGGTAAAAGCAGCAGGGGCATTTGATGAAGGACTCGAGCGCGGTGCGGGAAAGTTTCAGTTCCATAGGTTTAACCGTCATTATCCTCTTCCATACGCCGGTTCTCTCGCCCGCCGCCAAACAGGCGTACACTGACCCGCGCCAACGCAGTCATTTACGCCACGTCTTGCGGCGTTTGGCAGCTGGCGACACAACAACAACTTTCAAGGGGAAAGAATCATGCGTTCAAAATTACCTGGCATTTACGCATTGGCTATTGCAGCGGTGTGCTTCAGCTTGTCGGCCGCAGCGGCTGATCCGCCGCAGCCCAAGAGCGGCAAGTACTCTGGTCACTATGGATGGACCTTCACCGGGCAGGTGCAGCAACTCGGCGCGGACCGGACGGTCTATGCGGGCGTGGTACCTGGAGTCATGTTCAATAACGAAGGCAAGGGTTTCATGCACAAGTCGCGCGTCGATTGCACGCTCTACAACGACGTCAACAAGGGCCGCGCCAATGCCACCGGGACCTGCGTCGTCACCGACGCCGCGGGCGACAAGATCTTCGTCGAGTGGAAGTGCGCCGGAGTCATGCCTGCGTGCCCTGGCACTGAGCGTTTTGTCGGCGGCACCGGCAAGTACAAGGGCATCACCGGCGAGCAGAAATTTCAGGGTAATTTCATCGGCACCACGGGCGCCGGCTGGTCCGACTGGTCCGGTGAGTACAAGATCCCCTGAGGCTCATCCTGGCGGAGCACCCGACAGCGGCGCTGTTGGGTTGCCTCCGCGCCCGGCCCTAACGCC
>DAIQQI010000388.1:0-2981 GCA_036786925.1 Steroidobacteraceae bacterium | reverse complement strand
CCGACAGACGGGCCAACCGCCGGCTGCGCACCAGGCTGCGCTGGATGATGTCGGTGAAGCGCTGGCGCATCGACTCACTCATGCCGATCTGGTCAAGCGGCAGGATGCTGGCGCTTTGATCCAGCAGCCGCATGACCGCGGACTCGCCGGTCTGCGTCGGCAGGGTTGAGATGCGGATGTCGACCGTCTTGCTGCGGATCTGCAGCGAGAACCTGCCGTCCTGCGGCAGGCGCCGTTCCGCGATATCGAGGCCGCCCATCAGCTTGAGTCGCGACACCAGGGCGCTCGAGACGCGATTGCCCTCCAGCATGTGCTCGTTCAGCACACCGTCAACGCGCGAGCGCACCCGCAGTCCGCGTTCGGCCGGCTCGATGTGGATGTCGGAAGCGCGCACCTGGATCGCGTCCTCGAAAATGCTGTTCAGGAGCTTAAGCACCGGCGCATCGGGCGAGCCTTCGTCGATCTTCAGTGTTTCGGCGTCGATCGCCGGCGGCTGCAGTTCCTCGCGCACCTCCTGCGCAAACTGCACCATCTCATCGGTGCGCCGATACAGCAGATCGAGCGCCGAGAGCAACGGCGATTCCGCCACCAGCGCCAGCTTGATCGGCCGGTGCAGGTGCGCCGCGATTTCGTCATAACCGAAAAGATTGGTGGGATCGGTCATGCCTAACACGACCGCATCGCCCTCCTCGCGCAGCGCCACGGCGCGGTGACGGCGCGCCATCGCCTCGGGAATCAGCTGCACGACCTTGGGCTCGAGCTGCAACTGGCGCAGGTCGACGAACGGCACGCGCAGCTGCTTGGACAACAACTGGTGCAGCTGGTCTTCGGCAATATGGCCGAGCTCGATCAGTACCTTGCCGAGCCGCTTGCCGCTGCGTTTCTGCTCGGCATACGCCTGCTCGAACTGCTCCTGCGTGATCGCGCCTTCGGCGATCAGCAGATCGCCGAGGCGCAGGCGTTTGGGTCGCGGAGTTACTACGCTGCTCATTGCGAGGACCTAGGGAAGCTCTGCACAGGTAACACGAGGCGCGTTAGGCCACAAATGCCCGGATACAAGGCGCGACCGACGCAGCATGGTAATTCCATGTAAGGAGGGAGCAACGCAGTAGCCGGGCATTTGCGGCCTAACCCCTTGGGGCC
Source organism: Steroidobacteraceae bacterium (assembly GCA_036786925.1). Taxonomy (GTDB): domain Bacteria; phylum Pseudomonadota; class Gammaproteobacteria; order Steroidobacterales; family Steroidobacteraceae; genus UBA964. The sequence goes on along the minus strand of DAIQQI010000388.1, from coordinate 1,838 downwards.
GGACGGATTTTTCCTCTGGCGGCGTCACTCCTCGCTCATGTATCTCGATACACATCACTCGTCGTTCCTTGCCAGTGAAAAAATCCGTCTCGGCCGCGCCCGCGTTACCTGTGCAGAGCTTCCCTAGCGGCTCCGGCCACCGCTGATGGCCATGTCCTCAACGCGCTTTTCGGCTTCCGCGGCCAGCGTGGCTGCGTTGCTATCGTCGATCACGATCGGCCGCAGCAGAATCACGAGCTCGGTCTTGATCTCGGAATTGCGCTTGCTCTTGAAGAGCGCACCGAGTCCCGGGATCGAGCTCAGGTATGGCGTGCCGTAGTTCTGCTGCCGGCGCGTGCTGCGCATCAGGCCGCCGATTACGATCACCTGGCCACTGTTAGCCTTGACGACGCTGTCCGATTCGCGGACTTCGCTGACCGCCAGTGGCAGTTCGTCAGTCTGGCCGCCGACCGTCACGCGCTTGGTCTGGTCGCGCACATCGCTGACTGATGGATGGATGTGCAGGATGACGCGGCCGTCCGCATCGATCTGCGGCGTCACGTCGAGCGCAATCCCGGAGAAGAACGGCGTCAGCTTGACGTCCCGGGTGGTCGAGGTCGAGGTGCCGGTAGTCGTATTGCTCTCGATGCCGGTCACAAAAAACTCGTCCGTGCCGGCCTTGATCACGGCCTTCTGGTTATGCAGGGTCGCGACGCGCGGGCTCGACAGCACGCGTGCGTTGCCCTGCAATTGCAGCAGATCGATGAACGCGTTGATATCGTGCAGATCCACCGCCAGCGTGAACGCGCCACCCAGCGTGCGGGCCGGAATGCTGGTAACGGGATTGCCCGGGCCGACGGTAATCTGCCTGCCGGTGCCGGCGAGCAGGTCGCTGTCGAATCCATTGCCGGGCGTCGACTGGCCGCCAAATATGGTCTGATTGCCGTTCGTGAACACGGCGCCCCAGTTGATTCCGGCCTGGTACCCTTCGCTGAGCTCGACCTCGATGACCTTGGCCTCGAGCACCACCTGCCGGGTGACGATCTTCTGAATCTGCTGCAGGTACTCGTCCACGTTGCGCAGCTCATCGGGCATCGCACGTACCGCAATCGTGCCCGACTGCCGGTTGATGACCACGCTGCGTTCCGCGGTGGTGCCGATGATGGCCTTCAGGCTCGCCTCGAGTTGCAGCCAGAAATCCGAATCGGTGCGCGATATGATGCTGGTGCCCGTGACCTCGGATTCGTTGTTGCTGCCGAGATTCTGCCCGCTGGTTCCACCCTGCTGCGAGCTGCCGTTAGTGATGCCGTTGCTGTTAGGATCCCGGCCGACATCAGTGATGGACCCGGAGCTCACCAGCGTGCGTGACGCGCCGAGCCTGGCAATGTCCAGGTAATTGATCTGGTAAATACGGCTTTGCACGCTCGCGGGCATCACGAAATAGCCGGACGCGAGCCGGCGATAATCGTACCCATACATCTCGCGAACGGTTTCCAGCGTTTGCGCAACCGAGACATCGCGCAGGCTGAGCGTCAGGTTGCCCTTGACCAGCGGATGCACGACGACATTTTCGCCGCCGCGCCGGGCCAGTCCGAGAAAAAATGCACGCGCGGGAACATCGGACACGTCGAGATCGAAGTGCGCGCCGGCGGCTGCCACTGGAGCGGGTCCTGCGGTTGCCGGCGCAGCCGCCAGTACCGCTAACAGCGCGCCGATGACACACGAAAGAGCCTGCGTTTTCATCACTTTTCTCCACTTGCCATCAACGACGCATCCGGCAACCGCACTGTCCAGCGGCGCGCGCCTGCGCGTAATTCGATATCTGCCGCGCCGATGCGCTGCACCCGCGCGCCATGCAC
>DAIQQI010000099.1:0-9879 GCA_036786925.1 Steroidobacteraceae bacterium | reverse complement strand
TTGCCGGCAGCGTCGTGTCGATCAAGATCGACCAGACACGCGCGTTTGATACCGAATGGAACGCGTCCGCGCAGGCCACCGGGTTCGTCGTCGATGCCGCGCGCGGGCTGATCCTGACGAACAGGCACGTGGTGACGCCGGGGCCGGTCACCGCCGAGGCGGTGTTTCTGAACCGCGAAGAGGTGCAGCTGTATCCGGTGTATCGCGACCCGGTGCATGATTTCGGCATTTATCGCTACGATCCCAGCAAGCTGCGTTACATCAAGCCGCAGGCCCTGCCGTTGTATCCCGAAGGCGCGCAGATCGGCCGTGAAATCCGCGTGGTCGGCAACAATGCCGGCGAGCAGCTTTCCATCCTGCAGGGCACGATCGCCAAGCTCGATCGCCCGGCGCCCGAGTACGGCGTCGGCAAATATAACGACTTCAACACCTTCTACCTGCAGGCCGCCTCGGGCACGTCCGGCGGGTCCTCGGGTTCGCCGGTCATCGATATCGCGGGCCGCGTCGTCGGCCTGAACGCGGGCGGCGCGACCGGCGCAGCGTCCAGTTTCTACCTGCCGTTAGGTCGCGTGAAGCGCGCGCTGGACCTGATCCAGCAGGGCAAGCCGGTGTCGCGCGGCACGCTGCAGGTCGTGTTCACCTATGCGCCCTACGATGAATTGCGGCGCCTGGGGTTGGACAGCGCGACCGAAGAGGCGGCGCGCAAGCTGCTGCCCGACGCGACCGGCATGCTGGCGGTGAGCGAAGTGCAACCCGGCTCCGAGGCTTTCGCGGCGCTGCAGCCCGGCGACATCCTCACTCGCGTGGCCGACCAGATGGTTACGCAGTTCGAGCCGCTGTCGCAGATCCTGGATGCGCGCGTCGGCGAAAAACTCAACCTGACGGTGCTGCGCGGCGGCACGCCGGTCAAGGCCGTGTTGTCGGTGGGCGATCTGGGTGCGATCACGCCGGCGAGCTATCTCGAGATCGGCGACAGCATCGTGCACACGCTGTCCTGGCAGCAGGCCCGTCATTTCAATCTTCCGGTGCGCGGCGCCTACGTCGCCAACCCGGGCTACTGGCTGACCGCCGCGGGCGTGCCGCGCGGCGCCGTCATCACCGCGCTCGGCAACGTCGACATCGCCAACATCGAGGATTTCGAACGCGAGATCAGCAAATCCGGCGATGGCGACCGGGTTACGATCCGCTTCTCCACGATGGATGATCCTAACGGCGGCCAGCTGCGCTCGGCGCGCGTCGACCGGCGCTGGTTCCTCGCGCGTCATTGCGACCGCGATGATGTGGCCGGCACCTGGCAGTGCCGGCCGCTGGCTGTGGCCCCGCCATCCAAACCAGCGACCGCCGGCACGACCAGTTTCGGCAAGGCCACCGATCCGCGCGCTGTGCGGCTGGCGCCGTCACTGGTCGGCGTGAACTTCGACATGCCTTATTCGATTTCAGGCATCACCGACCGCAATTACTACGGCACCGGCTTGTTAGTCGACGCCGCGCGCGGCCTGGTCGTGGTCGACCGCAACACCGTGCCTGTCAGCGTCGGCGATGTGCGCCTGACCTTCGCGGGCACGCTGGAAGTACCCGGCAAGGTCGAGTACGTGCACCCGCTGCACAATTTCGCCGTGGTGTCATTCGATCCGAAACTGATCGGCGCCACGCCGGCGCGCGCCGCCGCGCTCGCGAAGCGTGATTTCCCTACGGGCGAACCGGTCTGGGTGGTGGGTCTCGGCCGCGACGGCGAACTCAAGGTCCGGGAAACCCAGATCGGCGACATCGAACCGATCACGCTGCCGTTGTCGCGCACCCTGCAATTCCGCGACAGCAACATCGAGGGCGCCTCACTGACCACGTCAGTCGGCACCGAGGACGGCGTCATCGTCGACAAGAAGGGCGAAGTGCTCGGCATGTGGTCGAGTTTCGCGTTTGAGAACGGCCGCGAAATGCAGCAGCTTTCCCGTGGTATCGCCATCGATATCGTTGCCGACATGATCGACCGGCAGCGTGCTAACAAACCGCTGCATTCGCTGGACGTCGAGTTCGCAACCGCGCCGCTGTCCAGCGCCGCGCGCCTCGGGCTGCCGGCCGCCTGGCTGAAGCGTATCGAGGCGGCGGGCCCGACCGAACGGCAGGTCCTGACCATCACGCGCATGGTCGGCGGCTCGGATGCATTCCGGAAACTGCGGCAGGGCGACCTGTTGCTGGCGATCGACGGCGCGCTGATGACACGGTTTCGCGAAGTCGAGCGCGCCGTGGCGGACAAGGACTCCGTCAAGGTGACTGTGTGGCGCGACAATTCGGAGCGCAATTTCGACATCCGCACTACCGAGCTCAACGGCGTCGATATCGATCGCCTGGTCATGTGGGCCGGCGCGACGCTGCAGAAGCCGCATCGCGCGATGCTGGCGCAGCGCGGCATGCCTGCCGAGGGCGTTTACGTCGGCTATTTCGCCTACGGTTCGCCGGCAACGCGCTATGGCCTGTTTCCCGGCCGCCGCATCGTCGAAGTGGACGGCGTCGCGACGCCCGATCTCGACACGTTCCTGCGCGTCGTGGCCGGCAAGGCGGAGCGGGACGCCGTGCGCCTGCGCACCATTGCCTGGAATAATGCGCCGGACGTCATCACCCTGAAGCTCGACCAGCACTATTTTCCAACCTATGAATTGCGTCGGGGCGCCGCGGGTTGGGAGCGCAAAGAGCTTGATCCCTGATAGCCCGGCAATCGCGCCCGCAATGCTGGCGGACGCGGTGGCGCGTTTGCGCGCCGGTGAGCTGGTGGCGTTTCCGACCGAGACGGTTTACGGCCTCGGCGGCGACGCCAGCAATCCCGAGGCCGTGCGGCGCATTTTTGCGCTGAAGGGCCGGCCGTCGAGCCATCCACTGATCGTGCACCTGCCGGACGTCAGCCATCTCGGGCGCTGGGCCGCGAGCGTGACTCCCGCGGCCGATTTGTTAGCCCGGAAATTCTGGCCCGGCCCCCTGACACTGATCGTCGACAAGGCCGCACATGTCAGCCCGCAGATTACCGGCGGGCAGGACAGCATCGGGCTGCGCGTGCCCGCGCATCCGCTGGCCCAGGCGCTGCTCAGGGCCTTTGGCGGCGGCATCGCCGCGCCCAGCGCCAATCGTTATGGGCATCTGTCGCCGACAACCGCGGCGCATGTGCGGCGCGAATTCGGCGCCGGCGTGCCGCTGGTGCTGGACGGCGGCGCCTGCGCGGTCGGCATCGAGTCGACGATCGTCGATGCGCGCGGCAACGACGTCCGCATACTGCGGCCCGGGATGCTGGGCGCCGACACCATCGCCGCGGCGCTGCGGCACGTGCCGGGCGTGCGCCTGGTCGAGGGCGCCGCTGCGGATGCGCCGCGGGTCCCGGGTTCCACGGCGGCGCATTACGCGCCGGCGGTGCCGCTGTCGGTGTCAGGCCGGGAGGCGCTGCTGGGACTGCTCGAGTCGCCCACGGGCGCCGCGAAGCGCGTTGCCGTGATCGCGCGTACGCCGCCGCCGGCGGCGCTGCGCGCCCGGGTCGATAGTGGCGCGCTGGTCTGGTCGACGATCGCCGGTGACGCCGCGGCGTATGCGCATGACCTGTACGCCGTGCTGCACGACCTCGAAACCCGCGGTGTCAGCCGCATCCTGGTCGAGGAGCCGCCATCGAAACCAGAATGGCAGGCGATTCGCGATCGCCTGCAGCGCGCCGCGCATGACGCCCGCTAACGCCGGCATTTCCGGACGCATGGTGCTGCTGCTGGCTGCAGCGATATTCATCAACTATATCGACCGTGGCAGCCTGGCGCTCGCGAGCCCGCTGCTGAAGGACGAACTGCAGCTCTCCAACTCGGAGATGGGCATTTTATTCGCGGCGTTCTTCTGGTCCTATGCGCCGCTGCAGCCGCTGGCGGGCTGGATCGCGCAGCGCTTCGACGTACGCCATGTGCTGGCGGCGGGGCTGGCGTTGTGGGCGCTGGCGACGCTGCTGACGGGATTCGCGACCAGCTTCGTCATGATTTTCTGCCTGCGCCTGCTGTTAGGTATCGGTGAAAGCGTGTCGTATCCCTGTAACGCGAAAATGCTCGCGCAGCGCGCCACCGTGCAGCAGCGTGGCCGCGCTAACGGATTTATCGCCGTGGGCCAGGCGCTGGGACCCACCTGCGGCACGCTGCTCGGCGGATTCATCATGGCGCGGTACGGCTGGCGCGCCATGTTCATTGTGTTTGGCGCGCTGTCGCTGCTGTGGCTCATTCCCTGGCGTATGGCGACCCGCGACGCGGCCGCGACCGGCTCGCTGCCGGGAATGCAGCCGGTCAGCTACCGTGCGCTGCTGCGCGAGCGCGCCTTGTGGGGCATCGGGATCGGGCACTTCTGCGGCAACTACGCCTATTACTTCATGCTGACCTGGCTGCCCCTGCTGCTGGTCAAGACCTATGGCTTCAGCATCCAGAAAATGACGGTCATCGGCGCCGGCGTTTATGCGGTGCATGCCGTGGTCGCGGCTGCTGCTGGCTGGCTTGGCGATCGCCGCATCCGGGCCGGGGCCGATCCGCACAGCGTCTGGAAGCCGATGATCGTCACCGGCATGTGCGGCGCGGCAGCAACGATGGCCTTGTGCACCGTCACCGGTCCAACGCTGACGATCGTGATGTTGTTTGTCACCGGCGTGTTTTTTGGCCTGCAGAGCCCGAGCCTCGGCGCAATCTCGCAGACGCTCGGCGGACCGCGTGCCGCAGGTCAATGGATGGGCGTCCAGAACCTGCTGGCTAACATGGCGGGCGTGCTGGGACCGGTGATCACCGGTGTCGTGATCGATCGCACCGGCAGCTTCTACTGGGCGTTCGTCATCGCGGCCGTGGTCACGCTGGCCGGCGCGTTCGCCTTCGGCATGATCATCCGGCGCGTCGAGCCCGTCGCCTGGCCCGTGCGTAGCTAACAACAGAGGGACCCGGTGTGACCGACATCTTCCTGTCCTATAGTCGTACCGACCAGGCCCGCGCCAGAGTTTTCGCGCAGGCATTCGAGCAGCAGGGTTTCAAGGTATGGTGGGATGTCGGGCTGCGCACGGGCGAGGCCTACGATGAAGTGACGGAAGCCGCGCTGCGCTCGGCCAAGGCTGTCGTGGTGCTGTGGTCGAAAACGTCTGTAGCCTCGCGCTGGGTTCGCGCCGAGGCGACGCTGGCGGACCGGAACAAGACGCTGCTGCCCTGCATGCTCGAGCCTTGTGATCGTCCGGTCATGTTCGAACTGACACAGACGGCGGATCTGTCGGGCTGGACGGGCGCCGTTGACGACCGGGCCTGGCTCGCGTTCCTGGCGGACGTCACGCAGTACGTGACGGGTGACAGGTCCGTGCGGCCGCCCGCGGCCTCGGTCGGCGCAATTGCGAATGCGTCACCACCGCTGCCGGGCAAGCCATCCATTGCAGTGATGCCATTCGCGAACCTGTCCGGCGACCCCGAGCAGGACTACTTCGTGGATGGCATGGTGATCGAGGTCGTGGAAGCGCTGTCGCGCATCAGGTCGATCTTCGTCATCGGCGGCGGCTCGACGCTGTCGCTGAAGGGCAAGGCCGTCAGTCCTCAGGATGTCGGGCGCCAGTTCGGCGTTCGCTATGTGCTCGAGGGCAGCGTACGCAAGGCCGGTGGCCGCGTCCGGATCGGCGTCCAGCTGACCGACGCTGCGGACGGCATGCAGGTCTGGACGCATCGCTTCGAAGAGACACTCGACGACGTCTTCGTCCTGCAGGACCGGGTCGCACTGGGCGTCGCGGGCAAGATCGAGCCGACGGTGGAACAGGCGGAAATTCGCCGCTCGTCCGCGCGCCCGACCGAGAGTGTCAGCAGCTACGATCTTTACCTGCGCGCGGTGCCCGTGTTCCGCGTTTTCTCGAAGGATGCGACGCTGCAGGCGCTCGAGTTGCTGGATCGCGCAATCGCGCTCGACCCTAACAACGGCCAGGCGCTGGCACTTGCGGCCTCCTGCCATCGCACCATCGTCCTCTATGGGTGGTCGGATGATCCAGAAGGCAGCCGGCGGCTGGGTCTGGAGATGGCGGGTCGCGCCCTGCAGGCCGCCGCGGAGGATGCGACCTTGCTCGCCAGCGTCGCTAACGACCTCGCATTCCTGAGACAGGATGCGCGCGCCGCCGTGCCGATCGTTGATCGCGCCATTACCTTGAATCCCGGGTCCGCGAACGTCTGGTTCAACAGCGGTTTCGTCCGGCTGTTAGCTGGCGATCTGGATGGCGCGGTCGAGCACCTCGAGACCGCAACGCGGCTGGACCCCACCGGGCCGAGCCGCGGTGCGCGCATGCTGTACACGGCCATGGCGCGCTTCTATCAGGGGCGTTTCAACGAGGCGGTGACGTTATTGAAAGAGCGCAATCTGATGTCGGAAAGCCCCGGCTGCTACGCCTACCTGGCGGCAAGCTACGGGCAGTTGCAGGACCGGCCTGCGGCCCGCGAGGCGCTCAGCCGTTTCCAGGCTCTGACACCGCGACCCATCGAAGCAATGATACGCGCGGTCGCGCTCGACCCGGCGCAGCTCAAAATGGTTCTGGATGGAATCGCCGTTGCCAATGATTCGCCGTGAGCTGGTTCGGCGATTCCTGAAACGCGGCTTCACATCAGAGCCAGCAACGCAAAAACACCGATCGCTGTTAGCATTGACCAACCGATGTGCTTGCCGCGTGTCACAACGCCGTCGAACAAGCCAACCGCCACATGAATGATGCCGATCCCGCCGATCAGCACCGGGTCAAAGTATCCCGGAATAAAAGCGGCCCGCAGCAGCAGCAACGTCTGCCCGATCCACAGTACCGACGTCAAATGCCAGGCAAAACGGACTACCTGTTTGGCCAGCATGCGGGACATGACGCCATCGTTTGACGCGACCAAAGGCCCGATCAGGCGCCGCTCGCCGAAGTAGCTGTGGGTAAAGGCCGTGACCAGAGTCAGCAGTGCCGCCACAACCAGAAAAATTGGTGTCAAAAGCGTTTCGCCAGGCGAGCCTGGACGACGAAGCCAATCCAGGACGGTACCGCTACGAAGGCGCAGGGAATTGCTAGCACAAAAGGTACCGCGCCGGCGGGCGAGTCGGGCGCAGTCCGCATCAGGTAGTAGAAAAGTGCCGCCATGACAATGAACGCAATGGTGGAAGTAATTGCGACAGTACGGAGAACTCGCTGATACCGAAGCCGCTGGTTGGGCTGCTCCGCCGTGACTGCGAGCCAGGTGATGACACCGATCACCGCAAAAACAATCAACGCTGTCATAGTCATGGGTATGATCCTTGGCGGGAATAATACGCGTATCTTCGCTTGGTTTTGAATTGCTTCCAGTGCGGGATCAGCCGGGGTTAAACATGCGCTTACATCCACGGAACTCCAGGTTCAATGCTGTGTTGACCGCGCTGGCCGTTAGCGAGCGGCGCGATGGCTGGATACGTGCCCAACCCGCCGCCACCACACCCACCGGAACCTTTTCGGCGCAGTCAAGACCATCCTGATCGCCGACGTCGTGATGAGCCTGGACAACACGCTGGCGATTGCCGCCGTGGCCAAGGGCGATATGACACTGCTGATCATCGGCCTGTTACTGTCGGTGCCGTTGATCGTGTTAGGCAGCACGATCATCATGAAGTTCATGGACCGGTTTCCCGTGGTGGTGTACATCGGCGCCGGATTGATTGCCTGGACCGCCGGCGAAATGATCGATTCCGATGCGGCGGTGCGACCCTACCTGCCGTCCGTGTTCCATGAGACCTACTGGCTGCCGCTGGTGCTCACTGTTCTTGTGGTCGGCTACGGCTGGTTGCACAACCGGCGCGCCGGCCACAAGGCGCGTGATGTGCTGGCAGCGGATGTGCACGCGGCGCAGCGGATCGAGGACAGGATCAATTGATCCAGCCGTCATTCGCGTCGCCATCACAACGAGCGCAGCGAATTGATGGTTGAGCAGTCCTGTTCTTGAGCGGTTGTCCCGTCGTGCGCCTCTGGCCAACGGCGCCGGACTGGTGGATCATCGCGCGGCCATCCACATTTCGGAGCCGACCGTGACATCTACCTCCATCCCGCGCGCGGCGCTCGCCGCACTGGTCATACTTGCTGCGCTCGCACCCGGCCGCGCCGCCGTCGCTGCCGATGCCACGACAATCGCGCCCGTGCCACCGCGCGAGCGCGAGGCACTCTTCCGCAGCATCGACGCCGCCGCGCCGCAGTCAGTGGCGCTGCTCGAGGAACTCGTGAACCTCAATTCAGGCACGTTCAACGTCGCCGGCGTGCGGCAGGTCGGTGAGCGTCTGCAGCGTGAGTTCCAGGCGCTTGGCTTCACGACGCGCTGGGTCTCGATGGACGCGGTCGGCCGTGCGCCGCACCTGGTGGCCGAACGCCGCGGACGCAAGGGCCGCCGCCTGCTGCTGATCGGCCACATGGACACCGTGTTCGAGCCGTTCAGTCCGTTCCGCAGACTGGTACGCAACGGCGAGCGCGCCACCGGGCCCGGTGCGTATGACATGAAGGGCGGACTGGTGGTAATGATCGAGGCGCTGAAGGCGCTGCAGGCTCAACGCGCGCTCGACGATCGGACCATCACGGTATTCATCACCGCAGACGAGGAGTTTTCGGGCGAACCCACCAGCGTATCGCGGGCGGAATTCATCGAAGCCGGCAAACGTGCCGACGCCTCGCTGTGCTTCGAGTCTGCAATCAGCATCGACGGTCGCGACTATGCCTCCACCGCGCGCCGCGGTTCCACCGACTGGCGCCTCGAAGTGGAGGGCACCGCGGCGCATTCGTCCGGCGTGTTTCGTCCCGACGTCGGCGACGGCGCGATCTTCGAGATCGCGCGGATCATCAACCGCTTCCACGACGAACTGCGCGAGCCGAACCTGACCTACCACCCCGGCATGATCGTCGGTGGCGGCGGCGCGAAACTCGATGCTAACGGCACCGCGACCGCAACCGGACGGATCAACATCGTCGCCGCCGACGCGCGCGCCATCGGCGACATCCGCGCGCTGACGCCGGAGCAGCTGGAGCGCGTCAAGCAGAAGATGCAGGCGATCGTCGCGGCCGGCCTGCCGAAGACACGCGCAAAGATCACGTTCAACGACCTGATGCCGCCGATGGCGCCAACGCCCCGCAACAAGGTGTTGCTCTCGCAGTATTCGGCGCAGAGCGAAGCCGCCGGTCTCGGGCCGGTGCTCGAGCTCGATCCGATGCAGCGTGGCGCCGGCGATTCGGCCTTCGTGTCGCCGTACGTCGCCACCATCACCGGCCTGGGCATGGTCGGCACGGGCAGCCACACCGTCAACGAGACCGCCGAGCTGCCGAGTTTGCAGAAACAGGCGAAACGCGCCGCCTTGCTGATTCGGGCGCTGACCCGGAAGACATGAGCTGTGGATCGCAGAGCTTCGACAAGACTGATGATTGGACGACGGTACGTAATCACATCAGCGTTGCAGGCCGCGGTGGCACTGGCGCTCTCGCCGCCAGAAGGCATGGCGCAGGGCCTGACATCCTATCCGGTGACCCGTGAGATAATCGGGCGATCCCGCGAAGCGGAAATGCAGGCCCACCGCCGCTACGCGGCTTTTTCCCAACAAGCGAAAGCGGACGGGTACCCCGGCATTGCGTACCTGTTCACCGCGCTGGCCGCGGCGGAGCTGATCCATGGCCAGAATTTCGAGAAGGTCCTGACAGGTCTCGGGGTCGTGCTAACGACGGTGGCGGCGCGCGAGATCCAGGTCGGGACCACGCAGCAGAATCTCATCAAGGCAGCGGCAGATGAGCTGGAGTCGGTTTACACGTTTTATCCGGACATTTTGCGACAGTTGAAGCCCGAAGGACTCAAGGACGCAGTTATTTTTTCTAATGATACGGCGACCACCGAGAAA
>DAIQQI010000098.1:0-9893 GCA_036786925.1 Steroidobacteraceae bacterium | reverse complement strand
ACGACAATCTCCTGCAGTTCCTCCTCTTGCGCGTGCGCCATCATCGGCGAAACCGTCGCGATGCCAAGCGCCATTGCGACGGCTTTTGCGACCGGCGTCTGCCTGAATGTTCGATGATTCACGGTTGTTCCCCCAAGCGTTTATCGTAAGTATTCGAGCGGGCGCAGTGTGAAAGCGCTTTCACGAAAAATGTAGCGCACAACCTTGCTGCGCGTCAAGCATTTCATTGGACTCGTCAGGTGCCACGCCTTGTACCCGTTTGGTGCAGACGTTGATCCTTGTCCCGAACAGCCAATCGAGTGAGCGGACCGACCGTCCCCGGCGCCGACGCGCCGGGGACGGGAATCTAATTGTTGGTAAAACCTATCGCGCCGAGGTTCAGCCCAATCGCGTACAGCGCGGGATTGGTGTTGGGCTCTGCAAGGGTGAAATTGAATGCCGTTCCCGGCACCGTTACCACCATCTTGGCCAGCTTCGATCGCACCGACGCCACCGCGGTCACATTCGTGTCGGTACCGCACACGCCCTTGACGGTGAACCCCGACATCAGCAGCGTGTACACGGATGCCGCGCCGATGGTCTTGTCCGCAGTGAAGGTCTGCGAAATTTCCGTGCCGCCCGACCCGGTGGTCGTGCAGCCCGCCACCTTGGGTCCTGCGAGAACCACTTCGAGTCCCGTCGGACGGAACGTCAGCTCGTACATGCTGCGCGGCCCCCATAAACGGAACTTCAGCTTGCTGAACGCGCTGACGTCGACGGTCCCGTTGTTAGGCGCATTCACAAACAGGCCCATGTAGGAGTTCGTGAACGCCGGCCCCTTCATGATGAAGTAACGGAAGAAATTGGGCGCGCCGTTGGCATCCAGGACGGAGCCGCTGACATAGCCGCCCTCCTCGACCTTCTGGGCGGAGTTGCTCAGCGTCGCATCGTCCTGGAAGTAGCCAATGCTGCCACCGGCCGCGTTGGTCACGCCGGGATAGTTCGCCGTACGTGCTCCCGGCCAGGCCGCCAGGTTGAACGGTGCAAACGTCTCGGCGCTGCCCACGTAGTCAACGGCGAAGATGCCTTCGTTGGCCACGAAGAAGGTGATTCCGCCGTTGGGGGTCCTCACGTCGCCAGTCGCAATGGCCAGCGTCTGCGGTCCGCCGCAACCCGCGTCAGGGCATCCAGCACCACCACCGCCGGCTGCGCCCCAGAAATAGATGTTGTCGACGAACAGCGTTCCCGTGGCGTTAGGTTCGAGCTTGATCTGGATGATCGCCGACTTATCCGGCACGCTGTAATTGCTGAGATCGATGTCGACGTTGTTCCAGTTGCCTGGAGTCAGGGGCACCGTAACGAAATTCTCCTTGCCGGCCGAGATGATCGACACCTTGACGCTGGTCAGACTCGAGGTCCAGAAATCCAGATGCAGTTTGCCCTTGGTCGACACGTTGACCGGATTGGCGGCCCAATCAATGCCCTCATACAAAGCCGCTCCGCCGAATGTGTATTGCAGCGATTTGTTGCCAGCAATCGTCGGCTCGCTGAAAACCACCGGCGGGTTCTGGCCCCAATCCGGGTTCGGGAGGAAATTCGCAATCGTGCTGGCGTCGCTGTAAATCGTCAACGAACCGGCCGGGATCGACGTGGACGGTGCGCAGGTCGGCGCTGTGGTGCCGCAGCTGACGCCAGCCGCGGTGCCCCAGAAATAGATGTTGTCGACGTACAGCGTGCCCGCCGCATTGGGCTCGAGCTTGATCTGGATGATTGCCGTCTTGTCAGGCACGGTGTAATTGCTGAGGTCGATGTCGACGCTGTTCCAGCTGAGCGCGGTCAGGGTCACCGTAAAGAAGTTTTCCTTGCCCTGCGAGATGATCGACACCTTGACGCTTGTTAGGTCAGGCGTCCAGAAATCCAGGTGCAGCTTGGCTTTCGTCGACACGTTGACCGGATTGGTGTTCCAGTCGAGGCCCTGGTACAGGCCGCCGGGGCCGCCGAAAACGTACCGCAGCGACTTGTTGCCCGCAATCGTCGGCTCGCTGAAAGTGACCGGCGGGTTCTGGCCCCAGTTGGGAAACGGCTCGAAAGTCGCGATCGTGGCTGATTCGCTGTAGATCGTCACTGAGCCCGAAGGAATTACTGTCGCCGGAGCGTTGGTGGGTCGCGGCGGCTCGACCACGGTGATTCCGACTGTGGTGGTCCTGCCCGACGCCGTGTGGGTCACGTTGATGGTCACGACACCGAGGCTGATGCCGGTCACGACGCCAGCGGCACTGACAGTGGCCACCGCGGTGTTGGAAGAAACAAAGGTGGCGCCGGCGGTTACATTGCTGGTGGTCGCGTTATTGAAGGTCCCGGTGATGACCAATTGCAGCGTGCCGTTAGGGCTGACGCTGACCGGTGCGGTGTTGGTCACCGCGATCGCCGTCACTCGCAGGGGGGCGACTGTTACCGTCGTGGTGGCGGTCTTGCCGGATGAGTGCGTGGCGGTGATGGTGGCGGTGCCAGGAGCCATGCCCTTGAGCGATCCGGTCGCCGTGACCGACACGATGGCCGGCGCCGATGAAACGAACGTCGCGTTGAAGCTAACGTCGCCGGTCGTGCCATCGCTGTAGGTCGCGGTGAGCACCAGGGACGCCGCACCGCCGACATCGAGGCTGATCGCCCCGCCTGTGATGGCGACTGAAGACAATTGGGCCACCACGGGCGTTTTGGGGTCGGATGGCTCGCACGCGGCGAGGCCGAGGCCCAGAACGGCTGTGATAACGAGCGAAGCAAACTGCCTGGCGAGATTCATCTGACGCCTCCGGTCGCGTTTCGCGATCCGATGTCGTGGGTTATTGCGCGCGCCGGTGGCGGCGGCGGATTTCCCCGGTTATTATTTAGAAAGCGCTTTCAAGGCCGACTTTAGCACAGTCCTTGAGTGTGTCAAACAGGAAGCCGCGAGGCTGACAACCGCCCATCCATCCCGCCAGAATTCGCGCCATGCTGACCCGCTCCACGATCCGTCCGTTTCTCACCGCGCGCGACAGCGACGCCCGGCTGGCTGAACAAGCCGCGCTGGCGCCCAATGCGGACGATCCCGCCCTGCCCGCGGTCTGGGTCAACAGCGCACAGGCCTTCCAGACCATCGAGGGATTCGGCGGCGCCTTCACGGAAGCAGCAGCCGTGACCTGGCTCAAACTCACTGGCGCACAGCGCGACGAAGTGCTGTACCGGTATTTCGATGCCGCGGACGGCCATGCGTATTCGCTATGCCGCGTCCACATGGGCAGTTGCGATTTCGCGCTCGGCAACTACGCGCATGTCGAGACGCCCGGTGATGTGACGCTTGAGAGTTTCAGCATCGAGCGCGACCGGCAGGCACTGCTGCCCTTCATCAAGGCGGCACAAGCGGTGGCCACCCGGCCCCTCAAATTGCTGGCCTCGCCGTGGAGCCCGCCCGCGTGGATGAAGACCAACGGCCAGATGAATCACGGCGGCAGCTTGAGGCCCGAGTATCGCCGTGCCTGGGCGCGCTGTTTCGTGCGCTTCATCGAGGCCTATGCGGCGGAAGGCGTGCCCATCTGGGGCGTCTCGGTGCAGAACGAACCTAACGCGACGCAGCGCTGGGATTCCTGCCTTTATACTGCGGAAGAGGAACGCGACTTCGTGCGCGACTTCCTCGGTCCGGAACTCGCGGCTGCCGGTCTCGGCGACACCCGCATCATCATCTGGGACCACAATCGCGATCTCATGGTTGAACGCGCCAGCGTCGTGTATTCCGACCCGGCAGCAGCGCGGTTTGTCTGGGGCACGGGATTTCACTGGTACGGCGCCGACCATTTCGAGCATGTGCAGCAGGTGCACGATGCCTGGCCCGACAAGAAACTGCTGTTCACCGAGGGCTGCCATGAAGGCGGTCCGCACCACGGCTCCTGGGACCTGGGCGAGCGCTACGCGCGATCGATGATCAACGATCTGAATCGCTGGACCGTGGGCTGGATCGACTGGAATCTGCTGCTCGATCACAGCGGTGGGCCGAATCACGTCGGCAACCTCTGCAGCGCACCAATACTGGTTGATGCAGCGCATGCAGCGCTGCTGCCACAGAGCTCCTATTTCTACATCGGCCACGTGACGCGATTTGTCAGGCCTGGCGCGCGACGCGTGCTTTGCACCACCACGCAGCACGGCGTGGAAGCTGCCGCATTCGTCAACACCGATGGCACGATCGCCACCGTGGTACTGAACCGGACCGAGCACGAACAGCCCTTCGCGTTGCGCATCGATGAGCTGCGGACGGTGACTCGATTGCCGCCGCGCTCGATCGCGACCTACCTCGCCTGAGGCTCGCGCATCAGTTCCGGGTACACGGATTGCATGACCTGCTTCGGCGCGCGGTCCACGGTAAAAAGACCCCAGTGCTTCTCGGGTTCGAGCGGATCGTCCGATCCCTTCCACGGCTCGTCGAACGCCTCGAACACGAACGTCAAAATATTCTCGGCGTTAGTCCAGTCCATCAGGTCGCCGTAGTAGATCTGCTGCAGGTCCTGCGAGGTGTTATGCGGTTGGATGCCGCGCCCATTCGAGTTCGTCGACCAGCCGGCTTCGCTGATCACGACCGGCTTGTCCGGGTACAGGCGCGCCACGCTGTCGTAGTTGTCCCTGGTGACATGGATCGCCTCGTGAATGTGCTTGTATTCCCACACCGGGTAACTGTGCAGCGAGATGAAGTCGAGCTCGGGCACCAGTGCGCGCAGCTTTCCCAGCCAGGGCACATAGTTTTCGCAGAACGTCACCGGCTGCGCGACGCGGCTCCTGACACGACGAACGTACTCGATCATGCGCTCGACCGGCACGACATGATCGGTCCAGTCGGCGGTCGTCTCGTTGCCGACGGCCACCGAAAACACAAGGTCCTCGTGGCCGCGTGCCAGTGCAATCAGCCGCTCGATCTCGGCTGAGTTCTCCGCGACACTGTCATCCAGCTGCTGCTCACTGTAGACGCCGCCCCAGGGGCAGCCAAAGTTGTTCACCTCGGCGCCGAGGTAAGCGCCGAGCATCACCTGGAGCTGGAAACCCTCGCGGCGAATGACTTCCAGCACGCGTTCAGCATGCGGACTGCAGTCGTACAGGCGCAGCAGCCGCCAGTGCTTGTGCAGGATCGCGAGATCCTCGCGGATCTCCTCCAACGAAGGATAGATCTTCGCGGCCGGACTCTGCCCGCCGCGATAGCCTGAATAGCAGATGGCGCGGCCACTGGGGAGTGTTAGCATCAGACTTGTTAGATCCAATCAGCCGAATTTTGGCTGGCCATTCTTGTCCCACAGCCCCCAGTACGCACCGACGTCGCCTTCGGCGCCGACCTTCCAGGCCTCGTCAAACGCGGCGAAGTAGAAGACCTCGGCACCCTCGCTCTGCGCCCAGCGATTGGTGTCGATGAAATAACGCATCGCGCCCTCCTCCGACGGCACCGCGCCGTGGAACGCGCTGCCTTTGTCAGGCCAGCCAGTCTCGCTGATGATGACACGCTTGCCGGCGGCGGCCGCCTTGGTGCGCTGATACATCTGCTGCATGTACGCGATCGCCTGATCGCGCGGGCAGCCTTCCCAGAACGGATAGCAGTTGGTCATGACGACATCGCAGGCCGCGGTGATGCGCGGATGCTTCTCGAACAGGAAGTACGCATCGACGTAACCGACGGCCACGCCCGGCAGCGCCTGTTTCACGTGGCGGATGTAACCTAACAGCTCGTCTTCCGACAGGTCCTCGCGCAGCAGCACTTCGTTGCCGACCGCGACGATATCGGCGTGACCTGCGCGCGCGACTGCTATCGCGCCATTGATCTCGTGCTCGTTGATCTCGCGATCGGTACCGAGCCAGGCGCCGACCAGCGTCTTCATGCCAAGTTCGTGCGCGATACGCGGCGTCTGCTCATGGCCATCGGTGCAGGAGAAGCTGCGGACCCAGCGCGTGTAAGGCCGGATGATCGACAGTCGCGCGCGGATCTGCGCCTCGCTCACCTGCGAACCCGGCGCCTGCTGATCGATGTAGGGGCTGAAGCACAGTCCATGCACGCCAGCCTGCAATACGTCGCGGAATTCGCTGACGAGTCTGGCGCGCTCCTGTGGCGACAGTGGCAGCACCGCTGCGGTAGTCGTTTGCGTACCGCGGCTCGCCCAGGCAGGTTGCGGCGGCGCCGATGGCGCGGCCGTGTGGCCGCTGGCGGCGGCGGCAGTTGTGCGCTGGTTCCACAGCGACGCCTGTTCTGCCAGCAGCGCAGTTCCTGACAGCGGTTGCAGTGTCGTTGGCAACACACCGGCAGCGACGGCCGCATCGGCGGACTTCAACTTGGGGCCGCGCCGCGCGGACAGATCCGTCGTCATCTGCTTCACCATGTCCTCGTCGATTTCATAGAACCACAGCGCCGCCACCGCGATGATCGCGAAGATCGCGGGAATCACGCTCACCATCAGCATGATGCCGTTCATCGTCTGCGCGTTCTGCACGACGTTAGGTACGTAGCCAAAGTAAGCCAGCAGCCAGCCAGCCCCGCCGCCGCCTATGGCCCACCCGAGCTTCTGTGCCAGCGAGGCCGCCGAGAACACGAGGCCGGTCGCACGCCGCCCGGTCTTCCACTCGGAATAATCAGCCGTGTCGGCATACATCGCCCACACCAGCGGCGCGGTCGGCGCCGCCAGCACGCTGATGAGGCCGTGGCCCGCCCAGAGCAGCGGGATGTTGTCCGGCGGGACAAAATAATAGGCGATGGTCGCCAGCGCAGCTAACGTCATCGACACCATGTAGAACCGGCGCTTGCCGAAGATCTTGGACAATGGCGAGGTCAGCATCACCCCGACGATGAAGCCGATTGCGCCGGTCGTCATGACCCAGCCGAAATACTTGCTGCCGCCGGGCACCACGTAATCGAAGAAGTAGACAATCACCGTGCCACGAATGTTCGCGTACGTCAGTGCCGCGATACCAACGACGCACAGCACCACCCAGGGACGGTTCTTGAAAAGATCCTTGACGTCCGTAGACAGGGAACCTTTTTCCTTCGGCTCCGGTTTCACCCGTTCCTTGGTCATCGCGAACGTGATCCAGTAGCAAACCACGGCGAGGGCAGAAAACACGATCATCGTCTTCTGCCATCCCGCCGGCGAATTCGCATCGCCACCAAAATAGGTCACCATCGGAATGGTGGCGTTGACGATGATGAACACCGGCAGGAACGCCATGACGAACCGGTAAGAACAAACGCTGGTGCGATCCTCGGAGTTCGGCGTCAGTACGCCCAGCAGCGCCGAGTACGGAATATTGATCGCCGAATACGCGAACATCATGATGGTCAGCGTCACGTAGGCGTAGACAACCTTCGCGTTGCCGGTCAGGTCGGGCGTCGTGAAAGCGGCAACTGCGGTCAGCGCCATCGGGATGGCCATCCACAGGAGGTACGGCCGGAAATGCCCCCAGCGCGTGCTGGTGCGATCAGCGATCGTGCCGATCAGTGGATCGATGAACGCGTCCGCCACGCGCGTGACCAGCATCATGGTCCCCATGGTTGCGGCGCCGAGCAGGAAGACGTCGGTGTAGTACTTCGCCATGAAAATCGAGAACATCTGCCAGAAGAGATTCGATGCGAAGTCGCCCATGCCGTAGCCGACCTTCTCGGTCACGGTCAGTTTCTTGTAATCAGGTTGCATTCTTGCCTCCGCGTTTCTTCTGGTAGGGCAGCCGGCCTGGCCCGCGCGGCCGCGGCTTGCCATAACCGCCGATCTTGTCGTAGACGCGCACGTAGTCGATCACCAGGTCCGCCGGGAACTGCGTCGCCGTGTTAGGTACGCCGGGAAAATTGCCGCCGACCGCGACGTTCATCACCAGATAGAAAGGCTGGTCGAATGGCGCCGGCCATGGATTCAGGTCCGCTGCGCTCCGCGCTACGCCGCCCTTGCCGTCGCGCTGCCTGCTGCAACTCCACCAGAATGTCTGCTTCGCCCACAGCACGCCATCCACCAGCCAGCGAATCTCGCCTGGCTCCCATTCGACCGCGTAAACGTGAAACTCGCCGACCGTGCTCCCACCAGCGAACTTGTGCACATGCGTGACCAGTTCGCGCTTGGGAAAGGTTGAGCCAAAATGTATCGTCCCGAGATACTCATGCGGACGTTCACCGACGATTTCCATGATGTCGATCTCGCCCGAAGCTGCCCACGGCCCGTAGGCGTCATCCTGCGGCAGCAGCCACAGCGCGGGCCACATCCCCTTGCCATGCGGCACTTTCGCGCGGACCTCAAAGCGGCCGTACTGCTTGGTGAACAGTGCCGTGCCGTCGCGCCGCCGCGTCTTCATCCGCGCCGAGGTGTAACCGCAGCCGTGCAGCGATTCCTTGAGCGCTCGGATGTGCAGCAGGCTGTCGCGGACGAACACGTTGTCCGGATTCCGCGTGTAGTACTGCAGCTCCTCGTTGCCCCAGCCCGATATCCAGGTGTGCGTCCGGTAATCAAAAAAACCATTGCCAATGTCGAAATCCCATTTGGCGGGATCAACGGCACTGCCATCGAACTCGTCGCTCCAGACGAGCGTCCAGCCGGCCGGGTTGTCAGGTTTGTTGCTCATGGCGCGCGCCGCCTTTGCGATTGTGCTGCCCGTTGCGCGATCAGGAAATCGCGGTACCAGAGCGCACTGTCCTTGGGAGTCCGCTGCTGCGTTTCGTAGTCGACATACACAATGCCGAAACGCTTCAGGTAACCTTCAGCCCATTCGAAATTATCGAGCAGGCTCCAGACGAAGTAGCCGCGCACATCGACGCCGAGCGCCAGTGCATCGGCCACTGCTGCCATGTGCGAGCGCAGATAACGGATGCGATCCGCATCGGCAACCCGCCCATCGATCAGCTGGTCCTTGTAGGCCGCGCCGTTTTCCATGATGTAGACCGGCGGTAGCGGATAGTCGGCATGAATCCGCGCGAGCAATTCTGTGAGTCCGGCCGGGAACACTTCCCAGCCCATATCGGTGACTTCCCGGCCCGCGTGCGCATTCTGCTGCGGCGCGCCGGTGCCCGACACGTTACGCGTGTAGTAATTGATGCCGAGGAAATCGAGCGGCTGGCGGATGATCTCCATGTCGCCGGCCAGCACCGGTGGGGCGTCGGCGCCCAGAAACGCCAGCACGTCTTCGGGATAGGTGCCTAACAGCAATGGATCCATGTACCAGCGGATCGTCAGCCCGTCGTCGAGCCGCGCTTTCGCAATATCCTCGGCCGAGTCGGTTGCGGCGTGGCTCGGCGACTGGTTCAGCACGATGCCGAGCGGCACCTTGACACCCTGCGCGCGCAGCGCCTGCATGGCCAGGCCATGACTCAGCAGCAGGTGGTGCGCGGCCTGCATGGCCGCCTTCTGGCTCTTGAGGCCCGGCGCAAAAATCCCGGCCTCGTGGCCCAACGTCGCCACCACCCAGGGCTCATTGTGGGTCGCGATCGACGCGACCCGATCGCCGAAGCGCCGCGCGACTTCAGCGGCGTAGGTTACAAAATGGCTAACAGTGTCGCGATGGGTCCAGCCGCCCTGCTCCTGCAAAGCCTGTGGCAGGTCCCAGTGATAGAGCGTCAGGTGCGGGGCGATGCCGCGGCTCAGCAGCCGATCGATGAGGCGTTCATAGAAGGCAAACCCCCGCTCGTTCCAGGCGCCCTGCCCCAGTGGCTGCACGCGCGGCCAGGCGATCGAAAACCGGTACGCCGGTATGTTCAGGCTCGCGATCAGATCGATGTCCGCTTCTGCCCGATGATAATGATCACAGGCGTGATCGCCGTTGCTGCCATCGCGAATGGTGCCGGGGCGCCGGCAGAATTCATCCCAGACCGAGTCGCCACGTCCGTCCTCGCGAGTGGCGCCTTCGATCTGGTAGGCGCTGGTCGCAACTCCCCAGAC
>DAIQQI010000387.1:0-2989 GCA_036786925.1 Steroidobacteraceae bacterium | reverse complement strand
TCAGCTTGTTCAGCAGCATGGCCCGCAGGCCGCGCGCCGTTTTGTCGTCCATCGGCGCCAGTACGCCGCGCCGCTGCCGTGGAATGTGCGCCGCCGTTTGTTCATCAGCCTCAAATACGTAATGCCTGAAAATACCGTACCACGCGGCACGCTGCGACCTGGGCAGGTCGCGCACGTCTAACAGCGCGTGCATCAGTGCGTTCACAGGCGCACCCAGCCACGCGGGCGACTGGCGCCACCAGTAATTGACCAGCACGTTGAAGCTGTCAAGCGCCTCGACGTGGTGCCACCACATGCTCGGAATGAATAGTGCGTCGCCGGGCTCCAGTTCCACGACGCGCGCATGCCGCATGGCCTCCGCAAAACGCGGGAATTTGACGAGATCCGGATTCAGGAAATCGACCAGGCTGACGGCCTGACCGGCCGGCGTGAAGTCCAGCGGACCGACGTACAGGTTTGGCAGCTGCTCGGGCGGCAGCAACGTGAAGCGACGCCGCCCCACGACCACGCAGGCCACATTGTCGGGCAGATCGTAGTGCGCGGCAACGCGGCCGCGATTGCCGAGCCAGATGCTGGCGAGTGCCCCCACGTTGCCAAGATCCACGTCGTTTACCGCACGGAACCCGGGCAGGCAGGTGTCAATTGTCGTCGAGCCCACGTAAATCGCAGGCGGGCTGACGTCATGATCGTGCTGAAGGATCTTGTCCAGAACGACATCGAGCTTGATCATCGCCGCCTGGTAATTGAACCCGCTCATGTCGTCGTTGTAGAAAAACCGGCCATTGATACCCGGATCGCCGAACCAGGCGCCGACTGTCGCATTGCCATAGAACTTACGCAGGTAATCGACGGCCGCTGTGACCGACTCCCGGCCCGCCACCACCGCAGGCCAGTCGGCCACCAGGCCCTTCAGCACCACGGGCTCGGTGGACCGCATTACCGACGGCGGTAACACGGCGGCGCTCATCATTGCCCCAGCTTGCGGCTGCGCCTGTCAATCAGCGACCGGAAATTCGACAGCGACGCGAGCACCATGTAAATCGGCAGCAAATGCCCGGCACGCTGCAGCTTCTCGAGCGCCGCGCCATCCAACTTGCCGAGCGTCTCTTCGTTGACCGTGTAGAAGCCCGCGAGCCGATGCTCGCTGCCGCTTTTCAGCTCCACATCGAGCGTGAAAGATTCGAGCAGGTCGAATTCGAGCAGCGCGGCAATAAACCCCGGCGTGGCCTCGATGCCCTCGTGGATTGTCAGTAACAACGATTTCATGCGTTCCAGGAATTCGCTGGTGCCACCAAGGGGCAGAAAAACCGCCTCGCCCTGCGCATGGCTGATCCGCGGGCTATCCATGTCGATGTGTATCACCATGTTAGGACCGATCAGGAACGGCTGCCGCTCGACCGTCATCGGGATATAAGGCGCATCCCAGCCGTCCGCACTCAGGAACAGGTTTTCTCGCGCTTCAAAGCCAAACAATGCGATCGGCTGGAATTGGCCGGGCTCCGGTCGCTTCAAGAACACGATCGGGTAGTGCGCCTGCAGGTTGCGGAACTCCGCTGGAAACGTCAGCGCAGACATGACGTCATCGCCCAGAGCCGCAGACCGGGTCGTGACGATGCGCAAGTCCTTGTGCTCGACGTTATTCAGCAATTTATGATTCGCCATGGCAATTACCTGATCGAAGTACGCGGCATCCCGTGCACCCTGACATGATTTAGAAGTTCGCGGTTGGTTGGCAGGCCCGCAAGCAATTTCGAAGTAAGGGCCGCATTCTCCTGGAAGAGTCGCGCGGCGACATCCGCGTCGTCCACGCGACGCACTGTGGCCCGTTTCCCGGGCCGGAATCCCATGCCGTAGAGCACGTATTGATAGCTCGCCGACGGAAAGATCTCTTCGACGCGATGAAGATCGTAACGCGACGGCGGCTGGTGGCGCCATCGTGTCACCAGCTCGCGCAGGCGTTCCGGAATAGATTCGGATCTGCAGTTGTCGGTCCAGAACGCGGAATCGACGCGTTTTGTCAGCAGGTAGTGGAGTTTCAGAAACTCGATCACCCGGCTCCAGCGGTAACTGAACCACTCGTTGAAACGCTGCGCGGCGAGATCCATATCGGCGCGCGTCGCCGGCATCTGGTCACTGATCATCGCCGCGGAAAGTTCAATCAGCGCCAGCGCCGAGGCCTCCAGCGGCTCGATGAATCCCGCGGACAGCCCCACAGCCACGCAATTACGCTGCCAGAATTTTTCCCGGTAACCCGGGTTGATTGTCAGCTTGCGCGCCGTTGCGGCCCGTTCCGCAGCCGTACCCGCGGTCCGCTGCACGTAGTCTCGCAGTGCGAGCTCGGCTTCCTCGTCCGTCGTGTGAGCGCTCGAGTAGACATGACCTACGCCGCGACGCGTTGGCAGTCCAATGTCCCAGATCCACCCGGCGCTCTGCGCGGTCGAAATGGTATGCGAAGCAATCGGGCTGTTCTCCTCCGCGTAAGGCACCTGCAACGCCAGCGCGCTATCGTTGAACAGTATGTGCTTCTGGCTAACAAACGGCACACCGAAATGTTTGCCGAGCAGCAACGAGGCGAAACCGGTGCAGTCTATGAAAAGATCGCCGGGCAAACTGCCGTGCGCCGCGGTTTGCAGTGACGCGATGTCACCGTTGTCCTGCATGTTGATGCCGACCACGTGATCCAGCACGTGACGGACGCCGAG
The DNA here is from genome assembly GCA_036786925.1 of Steroidobacteraceae bacterium. GTDB lineage: Bacteria > Pseudomonadota > Gammaproteobacteria > Steroidobacterales > Steroidobacteraceae > UBA964. The sequence continues at coordinate 287 of DAIQQI010000387.1, read as the reverse complement.
CTTCTCGGTGCAGTGCTTGCGCAGGAAGAGCCCAAACTTTCCGGCGTCGAGGTGATAGGCGTAGTTGGCGACGGCGGCAAACTCGGGCGTCGCTGTCTGCTTGGGCGCCTTGTTTTGCTCGCAGAGATGCGGCTGGAAACTGACCAGGTCGGCGAATGGAATCTCGGGATGCAGCGCCTGCCATCCCGCGACCAGGTTGGTGTCGGTGTAGCCATGCGGCAGCGAGAACGGATGGTAGTAGTAGTCGCCGCCGCCGTTGGCCCAGCCGACGAACTTGGATCCCTGCT
>DAIQQI010000097.1:0-9943 GCA_036786925.1 Steroidobacteraceae bacterium | reverse complement strand
TTCGCGGCGCGGGTCGGCTTTCCGCTGATCCTGAAGCCGCGCGCCGGCGCCGGCGCCGCGGGCACGACGCGGGTTGCCGACCTGCAGGAACTGGAACGCGCGCTGCCGGAGTACCAGCTCGAGCGCGGCAACTCGATTGCGGTCGAGGAATTCATCGAAGGCCACGAAGGATTCCTGGACACCATCGCCATCAACGGCGAGGTCGCGCACGAATTCATCAGTCACTACTACCCTAACGTTCTCGAGGCCATGCGGGCGCGCTGGATATCGCCCCAGATCATAGCGACCAATCGCGTCGATGCCGGCGGCTATGATGAGCTCAAGGCCATGGCGCGGAGGGTGATCAAGGCGCTGGACATCGGCACTTCCGCGACCCACATGGAATGGTTTTTCGGCCCCAAGGGCCTGAAGTTCTCGGAGATCGGTTGCCGGCCGCCGGGCGTGGGTCAATGGGACGTGTACGCGGCGGCTAACGACTTCGACATCTATCGCGAGTGGGCCATGGCGCTGGTACACCAGCGCATCGGCCAGGCGCCATCGCGACGCTACTCCTGCGGCATGATTGCGCTGCGACCGGATCGGGACGGCAGGATTCGCGGTTACGACGGCGTTGAACGCATCGCGCGCGAATACGGTGATTGTGTCGTCGCGTCCCATCTGCCACCGCCCGGGACGCCGACGCAGCCGGTCGAAGGCGGCTACATGGCGAACGCATGGATGCGGGTGCGCCATCCGGACTACGACACGCTGCGCGGCATCCTCAATACCATCGGCGAAACGGTCCGCGTTTACGCCGCCTGACAGGCTTGGGTCAGTTCGAGAGCCTGCCCGCGCCTGCGTAGCGGCGCTGGTAGTAGTTGTCGCCCAGCAATTCACTGCGCACCGGCCGGCCGCTGCGCGGCGCGTGCACGAACGCGCCGTCGCCAACATAGATGCCGACGTGATCCACGCGGCCGGACGCAATACGGAAGAACACCAGGTCGCCGGGTTGCAGCTGATCCGCCGACACCGCCTCGGCGGCCCGCTGCTGCTCCTGCGCGGTGCGCGGCACCGTGATTCCAGCCTGCCCGAAGACATAGCGCACCAGGCCGCTGCAATCGAAACCCTGCGGCGAATCACCACCGAAGCGATACGGCGCGCCCAGCTGCGATTCAGCTAACGCCGCAATCCGTGTTCCGGAATCTTCCGGGACGGACGGCAACGTGCCACGCGTGGTACTGCAGGCCTGCAGCAGCGGCAGGATGCCGAGCAACAACGCCAGTCGAATCCAGTCATGTAATCGCACGGCGTCGATTGTAGCCGTGTTAGCCCGCGGCGCTGGCAGTTCCGGGATCAACCGCTCCCAGGCGTATCTGCAGCAGCTCGGTAATCTGCGCTACCGGCATCGGGCGGGCCAGGTAGAACCCCTGGGCGATATCGCAGCCGTGCTCGCGCAGGAACTGCATCTGTTCTTCGGTTTCGACGCCTTCGGCGACCACTTCCTTGCCGAGCGCATGCGCCATGGTGATGATGGTCTCCGCCAGGGTCGCGGATGCGGGATTGACCGGCACCTCCTCGAGAAAGCTGCGGTCGATCTTCACCGCGTGGATCGGATGCAGGCGCAGGTAATTCAGCGACGAGTAACCAGTGCCGAAATCATCGAGCGCAATGCGTACCCCCAGCGCCGCGATCTGCAGCAGCGCGGCTCCGGCAGCGTCCTCAGCTAACACCGTCTCGGTCAGTTCCAGTTCCAGCAACTCCGGCGCGATCGCGAACTTGTCGAGCACCCGGCGCACGCTGCGCGGAAATTCCGCATACTTCAGCTGCTGCGCGGAAACATTGATCGATACGCGCGGCGGCGCAATGCCCTGTTCCCGCCAGGCGGCGAATTGCGCGCACGCGGCCTCCAGGACCCAGCCACCGATGTCGACAATCAGGCCGGATGCCTCGGCAGCCGGCACGAACTCCTTCGGTTCGCGCGTGCCATCGCGCGGTGTGTGCCAGCGCAGCAGCGCCTCCAGGCCCACCAGCCTGCCGTCGGCCATGTCGAACTGCGGTTGATAGAACAGCGCAAACTCGCGGCGCCGCAGCGCACGGAACAGGCCGCTTTGCGTCGGGTCGCTTTGCGAGATCGCGAGCTTGCGATCGAAGAACACCGCGCGGCCCCGGCCCATGTCCTTGGCGCGATACATGGCGCCGTCGGCGTTGCGCAGCAGGTCTTCGACCGTGCTGCCATCGTTAGGAAACATCGCGATGCCGATGCTGGCGGCGACGAACTGGTCGCGGCCGCCGAGATTGACGGGCTGGTGCAGTGACTCGATGATGCGTTCCGCAACCAGTGCCGCCGATTCGGGTTCGTCCACCGTCGGCAATATGATCGTGAACTCGTCGCCCGCGAGGCGCGCAACCACATCGCCTTCCTTGACCGCGGAGCGCAGTCGTTGCGCAATGATGCCCAGCAACTGGTCGCCGGCCGCGTGACCGACCGTGTCATTCACTTTCTTGAAATGATCCAGGTCCACGTACAACAGCGAACCGGAACGCCCGCTCGCCAGCGCTGACTCGAGCTCGCCGGCCAGGCGCTCGTTGAACAGCACCCTGTTAGGCAGTCCGGTCAGCGGATCGAAATGCGCCTGGCGGTACAGGCTTTCATCGCGCGCTGAATTGGACAATGCGATCGACAGGCGCGCCGCAAACTCCGTGCCGCGTTTCGCGTAGCGCGGATCCGGCGCCGGCGGCTCCTGGAAACCGATCGCCAGCAGCGCCGTGAGCTTTTCCGACGTGCGTACCGGCCAGACCCAGAAGTATTGGTTACCCAGGTCCTGCAGCGGCTGCAGGAAACTATGACGCTGCTCCTCGCACCTGGCGACGGTGATGCCCTCGCGCACGCTGGCCAGGTACTCCAGCATGGCGGCATCCATCGTCACGCGCGCCACCGGATGGGAACCGCCGGTGTCGGCGGCCACCATGACCCGGGCGAATTGCGCTGAATCGGTATCGAGCAAGGCGAGTCCGACCGCGCGCGCGCGCATGACGCTCTGCACCCGGGTGAGGATCGCATCCAGCGCTGGTTCCAGCGCGCCGTTGGCAAGCAGCAGCCGGTCGACTTCTTCCAGGGCCTGCAATGCGCTGATCTGGTCCGCGACGCTCAACCCGGCCAGCCGCACGTTTTCGGCCAGCTGTCCGAGCTCGGGCGGAATCGTCGAGTTGCCAGCAACGTAGTCGATGTTGCCGATCTGCAGGATGGATTTCTGCAGGTCCGCGAGCGGCAGCAGGTAGCGGTCACTGAACCAGGCCGCCAGCAGGCCGGCCGCCGCGATAGCTAACAAAAATGGCAGCCAGTAGTCGGACAACGCGTTCAGGCTGTCCATCCAGGATGACTGCGTTTCCGCCATCACGACCACGTTCCAGGAGGCGGCGTTGCTGAGGCGCGCCAGATTCGGCACGCGCCAGTAGGTGCCGCGCCACTCATGACCACCGGCCTGCCAAGAAAGACGGTTGTCGGACTCCTTCAGGCTTGTGGCATTCCAGTCACGGGTATTCGCGAGTACCGCGGCGCCCAGCACTGAGCGCAGGTTGTCTGGCAGCGAGTCCGAACCAAAGAGCCACTGGCCATTTGAGTCGATGACTGCGACCCGATTGCCGGCTTCGCCGAGATCCTGCCACAGCCAGTTGCGATCCAGTTCGAAGTAAGCCCACTGTGAACGCGTGTCGCGCAGCGCCCTAACAAGGTAGAGCGAAATATCACGACCGCCGTTACCGAAGGTCGCGATCGAGGTATCTTCCCTGCTGCGGGACATGGCGGGTGGGAACGACCGGTCCCGCGCGCCGGCGGCTGGCTCCGTGGTCACCGACACATTGCGAAACGGGGCTGACAACGCGACCTGCTGGCGCCAATAACTGCGATCCGCGGCCGCGACCGATCGTGAAAACGTCCAGGCGCTGGCCTCCGCCGCCGCCAGGCGCGCGCCGATCGCGCTGGCAAACGCCCGGCTTTCGACCGCCGATCGTTGCGACAGGCGCTCCGGTCCTTCCGCACCTGCCTGCCACATGCGTGTCGCGGCCGCGATAATCAGCGGCAACAGCACCAACGGCAGCAGGACTGCAAACAGTCGCCGCGCTATCGGTCCGGAGAGCGCATTGGTCAATCGCGCGATCATGAGATCCGGTCCGGAGATTCCTGGCTTAGAATGTAAGGCGGCTATTTAACGATAGGCTGCGAGTTCGAATTGAGCGATGCTTCACTTATCGTGACCGGCAATTTGCTGCCCCTGCATAACCATGTGACCTGGATCACAGGTCCATGAATTCAGAACCCGGGACCGTCAGGGACCTGCGACCCGCCGCGCCGTCCAGGGTCCGCGCCCGCGCGTGGATGCTGGCTTTCTGGGTGCTGGTGCTGCTGAGCGCGAGCCTCTATCCGTTCAATTTCTCGGCGCCGCTGTGGCACAGTCATTTCGCCGCGCTGGCGTTCGATCGCTCTCTGTTAGGTCATTCGACCCGTGCGGACCTGCTCAGCAATCTGCTGGCTTACCTGCCGTTCGGACTGCTCGCCGCGTTGCTGCTGGAGAAACTTCCAGGCTGGTTGCGGCTGACGCTGGCCACGCTGGGCGGCGCAGCCCTGTCACTGAGCGTCGAAACCCTGCAACTGGGCATCAGCATGCGCTTCGCGAGCGCAACCGATTTCCTGGCTAACAGTGGATCGGCGGCCGCCGGGGCGGCCGCTGCGCTGGTCTATGCGCGCGCGCCCCGGCGCGGCCTGGGAGCGCGCCTGCGGCCATTGACTGACGGTCCGGTAGTGCCGTTGTTGTTAGCTGTCTGGGTCGCGGCGCAGGCGGCGCCGTTCATCCCGCGCCTGCGACCGTCGCGAATCATCGCGGTGCTGACGAATTTTCCGCAATGGGGCCTGCTGGATGGCGCCTTGCTGCGCAGTGTTGCGAGCCTGGCGGTGTTGTCGGCACTGCTGCGCGCGCTGGTGAAGCCCGAGTTGTTGTGGGGGGCTTTCGTGCTCGCGGTACTGGGGTCGTGGCTGGCCGGCATCCTGTTCCTGCAGCACAATCTCACCGCAAGTGATTGCCTGGCGTTCCTGTTAGTCCTGCCGCTGGTCGCCTGGGTGCGAAACCAGGACCAGAACACCGCCCACCGGGCCCTGTTCTGGGTCGTCGCCTGCCTGTTGCTGGCCGGCGCGCTGCTGCCGTGGAAATTCACGCCGGCGATGCAGCCCATCCAGCTCGCGCTGTTTTCGGACGCCAATGGTTACGCAAATATCCCGGAACGGATTTTTCTCCTGGTCGGGGCCTTGTGGCTGGGATCCAGCAGCCCGCTTGGGCTGTGGCGGGCAACGGTCCTGATGCTGGCGGTTACCTTGTTCACGGAACTGGCCCAGGCATTTTCCAGCATTCGTCAGCCGGATCCCACTGACCTGCTGCTGCTGTCGTTTGGCGTACTGCTGCTGTACGCGGCGCGCCGGGTTGACCGGCCGCAGGATGCACGCTAGCGTGCCGGCGTTCACCCATCTCCTGAGGATTCTATGGCAAAAGCTAAACGCACCACCCATCGCAGCAGCACCGGCAACAAACTGTATGCGGTCAGGGACAAGTCCGGCAAGTTCAAGGACATTCAGCAGTACAGTCGCGCACACGCGATGGACATCAAGCGTGGCAGCACCAAGACCGAAACCGCTGCCAAGACCAAGCGCGCCAAAGCCCGGAAAAAATGACCTGCCGCAAGGCGTAGGCCCGCCCATCCTAACGTAGACTTCCGGCCCGGGGTGCTGCACGGCTCCCGGGCCGGCTCATTTGGGAGATCGCATTGTGACCAAGACACGCCTGCAGATTCTGTTTGGCTTCATTTTCCTGTCGCTGCTGCTGTTTACCAGTTTTGCGAGCACGCAACAGTCGGTCATGGCCTGGCAGGGCCTGATCCGCGAACCGGACCGCTGGTGGACCATCGCGACGCTGATCGACGCCTACTACGGATTCATCACGTTCTATGTGTGGGTCGCGTACAAGGAAACCGCCTGGCTGAAACGGGTTGCCTGGTTCATCGCCATCATGGCGCTCGGCAACATGGCCATGTCGGCCTATGTTTTGTGGCAGCTGCGCCAGCATCGCAGCGGCGAGCCGCTGGCCGGCATTTTGCTCAGACGCACCGCGGCCTAACAAACATGCCCGGGTGGTGGCGACGAACACTGGTCGATCCGCTGCTGGCGTTGCTGCGCCAGGGGGTGGCGCCGCGCGCGCTGGCGCTGGCGGTGGCGCTGGGCGCAGGCATCGGGATTTTCCCGGTCCTCGGGGTCTCGACGCTGGCACTGACCGGGCTGGCGCTGCCGCTCAGGTTGAACCTGCCGGCCATCCAGCTGGTCAACTACCTGGTGTCGCCCCTGCAGCTGCTGCTGATCATCCCTTTTCTGAGGCTTGGCGAGTGGCTGCTGGGCGCCCCGCCCCTGCCGATGACGCTGGAACAGGGCATCGGCATGCTGAGCAACGGGATTTTGCAGGCGGTCAGCGCGCTGTCGGGCGCCATCGTCCATGCGGCAGCGGGCTGGTTTGCGGTCATGCCACTGGCAATACTGCTGCTGTATCGTGTGCTGACGGTGATCATGGAAAGTGCAGCAAGGAAGCTCAAGTCATGACGATCGGCGATTTTTCAATGCGCCTGCTGGAAGCAGACCGCGTTCCGGACTGGCTGATACGCCGGCAGATCCGCGCACTGGTGGCCGACCGGTTGCGCGAGGAAGACCAGCACGATCCCGCGCTACAGCAGGAACGGCTGATGACCCTGGTGCGCAGCCTGCGCGGCAGCGAAATCGCCATACACACCCGCGAAGCCAACGAGCAGCATTACGAAGTGCCGACCGAGTTCTTTCTCAAGGTGTTAGGAAGGCACCGCAAGTATTCGTGCTGCTGGTACGACAGCTTCGCGATCCCGCAGGCCGCGGCCGGACTGGATGCGGCCGAAGCAAAAATGCTGGCGCTGACCGCGGCACGCGCGCAACTCAGGGACGGCGAGCAGATTCTCGAGCTGGGTTGCGGCTGGGGTTCGCTGTCGCTGTGGATGGCCGAACACTACCCGAACGCCCGCATCACCACGGTTTCCAATTCGCGCACCCAGAAGGAGTTCATCGATGCCGAGGCGCAGCGCCGCGGCTTCGGCAACCTCACCGTCATCACCTGCGACGTCAACCTGCTGAGCTTCCCCGCGGGTACCCAGTTCGATCGCGTGGTTTCGGTCGAGATGTTCGAGCACATGCGCAATTACGAGATCCTGCTGCAACGGATCAGCAGCTGGATGAAGCCGGCCGCCACGCTGTTCGTGCACATCTTTACGCACCATCGGTTCGCCTACCCGTTTGAAGTCCGCGATGCCAGCGACTGGATGGCGAAGTATTTCTTCACCGGCGGCATCATGCCCAGCGACGACCTGTTGCTGTATTTTCAGCGCGACGTGCGGCTGCTGGATCACTGGCACGTCGACGGGCGTCACTACCAGCTGACCAGCGAGGGCTGGTTGCAGAACATGGACGCCCGGCGCGCCGATCTGATGCCGATCCTGGCAGCGACTTACGGCGCGGAACAGGCGACGCGCTGGTGGGTATACTGGCGCGTCTTTTTCATGTCTTGCGCTGAACTCTGGGGCTATAACGAAGGGCGCGAATGGATCGTTTCGCACTATCTTTTCCAGAAGCCGGGCTGAAACCCCTGCTCGCGATGGCGCTTTTGTTAGGCGCTGGCGCCGGCCTGGCCGTGTCCGACGCCGACCGGATCCAGGCCTACAAGGATTTTCGCAGCGTCTTTGACGCCCGGAAATACCCCGAGGCACTGCCGCTGGCGGAGCGGCTGGTCACGCTGACCGAACAGCAACTTGGCCCCGAGGACAAGGCGCTGATCAATCCTCTGACCAATCTCGGCACGGTCAATTTGCGCCTCGCAAACTACGATCCCGCCGAGGCCGCTTTCAAGCGCGCACTCTCGATCGCCGAGGCAACTGCAACCGCTGGCGCAGATCCGGCGCTGATCATGCCGCTGCACGGCCTGGGCGAAGTTTTGTTAGCTACGCGGCGCTACGACGCGGCGATCGTGGCCCTGGACCGGGCGGTGGCCCTGACGCGCAACCTGAAGGGCCTGTACGACGTCTCGCAACTGGCAATCCTGCCGTCGCTGATCGAGTGCTACAGCGCGATACAGAATTACGCGCTCGCGGAACAGCAGCAGCAATATGCGTTTCGCGTCGCCGAGACTGCGTACGGCCGCGACGACAAGCGCCTGCTGGGACCGCTGGATCGCTATGCACGCTGGTATGAGTTCATGGGCCGCTACACCACGGCGCGCGTGCTGCACGCTCGCGGCCTGCAGATTGCCGAGAAAGACGGTGGCCAGACCTCATTGCTGGCGGTGCGCCCGTTGCGCGGTCTCGCGCGCACCTATCGGCTCGAGTACATCTACGGGCCCGAAGAGGTCACGACCGACCCGAGCCAGCCTGCGGACGCGCCGGGCAGCAACCTCACGGCGGGACGCCTGAATCCGGACGGCGAAAGGGCGCTGCAGATCGCCATTGCGACGCTCAACAAGCAACAGCCCGACGGTCACCAGGAACTGGGCGAAACGCTGGTCGACCTCGGCGACTGGTACCTGATCGCGGGCGCCGCCTCCCGTTCCAACGACGCCTATCGGCTGGCCTGGAAGCAGTTGAACATGGCAGGCGCTGCGAACCAGATCGAAGTACCCAAAGCGCTGGCGTATCGCGCAACCGCAAGCTCGACGCTGCGCATGCGGCCTGACAAACCAGAAGACTACGACACGCGCACGGTCGAAACACGCCTGACCGTCGACGCTGAGGGGCGCGTGCGCGAAGCTGTCAGCACTGCCTCCGACGCGCCGGAAGCCAGCGTCAAGGCGGTACTGGCCGCGCTCAAGCGCGCGCGCTACCGCCCAGGAATCGACGCCACCGGCGCTGTGGAAACCAAGGACCTGCCGTACACGGAAAAAGTGTACGTACGCAAACCCGCCGCGGCAGCGCCCGCCGAGAAAAAAAGCTAACGCGCTGGACCGGGCAATTGCAGGCCGATCTCGCGCACGCGCTGCGCGAGAAACTCCCCGGCGGTGATATCCGCGTAACGCGCGCCGGCGCCGCGACAGGACGGCAGGCAGGCTAACGAAACCGAATCATGCGGATGCATGAAGAACGGCATCGAATAACGGCTGACACTCGGCCCCACCGGATTCACGACCCGATGGGTCTTGGCGCCGATGCGATCGTTGGTGAGCCGCGCGAGCATGTCCCCGGTGTTGACGATCAGCTGGCGGCTATCGGCGACCACCGGACGCCAGCGGCCGTCCGCGTCGCGCAGTTCCAGGCCCGCGCCACGCGCCGCGACCATGATGGTGATGAAATTGATGTCCTCATGCGCGGCCGAGCGCAGGCTGCCGGGCGGCACCACTGCGCTGAGCGGCGGGTAGTGAATGACGCGCAGTACCGAATTGCCCTGCGCGACCCGCTCGGCAAACCAGCCGGGCGGCAACTCGAGGCTCGGCGCCAGCGCCTCGAGCAACAGCGCGCCCACGGCATCGAGCTCGCGGTACAGGGCCAGGAATGCCGGCCTGAAGTCGGGCAACTCCGCGGGCCAGCTGTTAGCTGCGAAGTCGCTGCTGCCGGGAACATCGCGCCCGATCTGCCAGAATTCCTTGAGGTCGGGAGCCGCGTGGTCTTTCGCATGCTCGACGCCAAATGGCGTATAGCCGCGCAGTCCGGCAATGTAACGGCGTTTTTGCGCATCCGGCAGCGCGAACAGCCGCGCCGCGAGCTCGTAGGCACGGTCGAGCAGGTCATCGCCGATGCCGTGGTCGCGGACCACCACGAACCCGAAACGCTGCCAGCCCGCGGCGAGCTGTACGCCGAAGGCGGCGCGTTGCGCGGCGGACCCGGCGCGCGCCTGCGCCAGGCTCAGCACTGGGACTGTGTCAGC
>DAIQQI010000386.1:0-3008 GCA_036786925.1 Steroidobacteraceae bacterium | reverse complement strand
CAATGCGGCATCCAGTTTCCAGCCGAGGTCGATCGCATCGCCAATCCCGGTGTTCATGCCGACGCCGCCGGTCGGCACAAACAGGTGCGCCGCGTCACCGGCGAGAAACACCCGGCCCGCGCGCCACTCGCGCGCCACCGACTGATGGTGATGCCAGTGCTGGATGCCGACCAGCTGGAAATCGAACGGCCGCCCGACCGCGCGATGCAGGATGGTCGTGGGATCCAGCGCCTCGGTCTGGCGCGCCGGATCGAGAAAATAATACTGGTAGTTCCAGAACTCGTGACCGTCGATGGCCGTGAACACGCCAAAACTGTCGTGCGCAAACACGAAATACAGGTTGCCCAGCCCCTTGCCGTGCACGTCGAGAAACGCCCTGGAGCGAAAATAAAAACTGACATTAGCCCGCATGCGGCCCCGGCCGTTCATGCGGATGCCGAGGGTCTTGCGGATCGCACTCGCGCCGCCGTCGCAGGCGACGAGGTACTGGCTGCGCACCGTGGCGACGCGGCCCGTCGCCAGCTCCTCGATCCTGGAGCTGACACCGGTGGCATCCTGCGAAAAATCGAGGAATTGCCAGCCGTGCTGCAGACTGAGCGACGGCTGCGCGGCCGCAAATTTCCACAGGATGGGCTCGAGCGCCTGCTGGCCGATCTGGGTCTTGTAGTAAGGGCTCCACGCGAGCTCGCGCCAGCGCGCGAGCGCCGCAGCCGGCCGCTCGATCGTGTCGCGAATGGATGGTGAGGTCACGCGGTAAAGCTCGTGGCCGGCGAGCCGCGTGCAGAAGGTGATGTGGTAATTCACCTCGGGCGGCAGCGCGCTGGCGTAGATCTCGTCGCAGATGCCCCAGCGGCGAAAGTACTCCATCGACCGCGCGCCTAACAGGGTCGCCTTCGGATGCTCGGTCGGCGCCGTGCGCTCCTCCACCAGCAGCGCCCGCGATCCGCGCCAGCCCAGCTCGGCGCCGAGCGACAGCCCGACCGGACCGCCGCCGACAATCAACACCGGCACTTCAAAGTCGGCCGCCATGCGCTGCGGACTTACGATTTCGCGGTCTCCGTGACCAGCCAGTCGACCACCGCGCGCAGCGCCTCGCGCTCGGTCGCGCCGCGCTTGCGCGCCTTTTCGTACACGTCCACCTGGGTATGCGCGCTGGTGCCGCGGCGCACGATCTCGCGCGTGTTAGCAATTTCCTTGACGCAGCCCAGCGCCTCGGCGTCCGGCGCCAGCAGCGCGAGCAGCTCCTCCAACAGGTCGCTGTAGCTGACCAATTCGCCCTTGGCGAGATCGAGCAGCTTTTCATCGAAGCTGTAGCGCATCGCGCGCCAGCGGTTCTCCGACACCAGCATCTGCGGATAGTCGCGCCAGCGCTGGTTGTTGCTGCGCAGGCGATACAGCATGCGCAGCAGGCAGACGTTCATTGCCGCGAGTGCGATCGAATCGTCGATGCGCGTGCAGCAATCCATGATGCGGGTCTCGAGCGTCGGATACCGCGAGCTCGGCCGGATGTCCCACCAGATCTTGCTGGTATCCTCGATCAGGCCGTTGCGGATCAGCATGTCGATGTGGCGGCGGAATTCGCCGTAGCTGGCGAATCGCTCGGGCAGGCCGGTGCGCGGCAGGGAGTTGAAAACCGTGCACCGAAACGATTTCAACCCCGTCAACTCGCCCTCCCAGAACGGCGACGAGCACGACAGAGCTAACAGATGCGGCAGGAAGTAGGCCATCTGGTTCATCAGATCGATGCGCAGATCGTCATCATCGATGCCGACGTGCACGTGCATGCCGCAGATCACCATGCGGCGCGCGGTCGCCTGCATTTCACGCGCCAGCGCGAAATAGCGTTCCTTGTCGGTGTGTTTCTGCGTAACGGCACGACCGAACGGATGCGTCGAGGCCGCGATCGGCGCGAGGCCGTGATTACGGCAAACCTGCACGATGATGCCGCGCAACTTGACGAGATCGGCGCGCGCCTCGGCCATGGTGCGGCAGACGCGCGTGCCCACTTCGATCTGGCAGCGCAGGAATTCCGGGCTGATCTGGCCGCCACCCAGTTCGGCGCATTCCTTCAGCACTTCCGGCGGTGGATCATTTGCCAGGTCACCGGTCGCGACATTGACCAGCAGGTATTCTTCTTCGATGCCGACGGTCAGCGGCGGTTCTTTCAGGCTCACGTGTGAACTCCCCTGACTTGTCGCACGGGTCGATACGGTTCCCCGACCCGGTATAAGGACGGCTGGCTCAGGAGTGGCTCCAGCGCGCGCGCCAGCCGCTCCGTCCAGTCTTCGATGCCCTGATTATCCAGCAAAAGATCCTGCCGCACCTCAATACAGACATGCGGCCAGCCAAAGGACTCGGCGTGCCGCTCGATGGTGTAGTCCTCGGGGTGGCGGCCCGAATAGGGTTCATTATCACCAACCATCAGGCCGTCTTCCATGCCCAGCGCCTGCAGCAAGGGCACCGGCATGCGCGGGTCGCGGTCCCACAGGATGCCGCAATGCCAGGGGCGCGCCATGCCGTGCATGACCGGCGTGAAGCTGTGGATCGCGATCAGCGCCGGCGCCTCACAGCGTTGCCGCAGCACGGCCATCTCCTGGTCGATCGCGCTGTGGTAAGGGTCAAAATAGTCGCGTGCGCGCCGCTGGCGCTCGTCGCGGCTGAGCCGCTGGTTCCCGGGTATCGGGGTTTCATCGCTGACGGTCACGATGCTGCTGGAATCATCCAGGTGCCGGTTGCAATCGACCACCAGCCGCGAAAACCCCGCAGCCACGAGGCTCAGATCCAGGCGCTGTGCGAGTCCATGGGCGAGTTGCGAGGCGCCAATATCCCAGCCGATATGCCGATGCAGATCCTTGGGACCGAGGCCAAGGTCGTGCAAACGCGCCGGCACCAGGCAACTGGCATGGTCGCAGACGATCAGGGCCGGGAATCGGCCCTGGCGGGACAGGCGCTGAAAGGGCGGCGCATCGGGATTCATGAGTCCCGACAGTCTACCAAGAGCCGGGTGT
>DAIQQI010000096.1:0-9972 GCA_036786925.1 Steroidobacteraceae bacterium | reverse complement strand
TCGGTCGGATCGACGTAGCTCGCATCGATGACCGTGTCGCGCAGCATGTCGAGCGCGCAATTGGCGCTCGCGCCGGCTGCGCCTGCGACCAGGCGGCTCGGAATATAACCGGCGAACACGCCGGTGTTAGGTCCGGTCTCCGTCAGCTGCAGCCGCTCACTGTCGCCCGTGCCGCGTGCGGCGACCCGCAACTCGATGACATCGAGCCGCGCACCATCGAGGTTCTTGTCGGTATCCGTGAGACGCACGAACACCGCATCGCCCGCGTGCACCACCGGGGCATCGCCGAGCGGCACGCCCAGTGGATTGAGTCCGCTAACGCCCGCCACCTGCGGCGCCGGCAACGGCACGAATCCGCTGCCCGCAGCGCAAGCCGTCGGGCCGGCCGTGCTGTTAGCATCGGTGGCAGAATACCTGAGGATCTCGATGCTCGCCTTGGACGGTGCGGCCTGCACCGTGACGATTGCTTCGCTCGAGGAGATCGAGCGCGCGATGCCCGACAGCGCAAAATCCACCCGCGCAACGTTGCGGATCTGGACCCCGGGCGCGGTGGACTGCGCAAGCGACTCGGTCGCAGAACATAAGACGAACAGCAGCAGAACAGCGACCGCGCAATAGTCGCGTAAAAACCTCGCCAACGACAACGAGGCGGGATAGTTGCCTATCCCGCCCCGTTGCAGTCTGTGAGCTGCGATGAGCTTGCGCACAGGTCTTCCCCGGCGCTACTGAGGTTTGCTGGACCCTTAGTTAATGGTCACCTGGAAGCGGACCAGCGCGGTGTTGGTCGGGCCCGCGAACGGCAGCGTCGGCAGCGCCGCACCGCCGACCTGCAGCGAATTGCCCACGGTGATTACGCAGCCGTCGCCACCCGTATCCACGCCGCCAGTTTCAGCGGTACAGAAAGTGTCGACACCGTTGATGGTGATGCGCACGTCGCGCGTATTGCCGTTATAGACGTTCGGCTTGAAGGCCGTGTTGGCAGGCAGCGGATCCAGCAGCGTCACGCCCGTCGCATTCTGGGTGCCTGTGTTAGCCACGGTGACCGAGTACTCGACCACGGCGCCAGGAATCGCCTTGGGATCGACCAGCAGGTTGAACGGATCGCTGACCACCGCCGAGGCCTTGGTCACGGTCAGGCGCGCTGATTGCACCGCGTACTGATCGTCCGCGGAGTTCTTGCCGTCGCGGGCAATATCGCCGGCGCCCGCGCCGTCCGCAAACACGAAGTCGACACCCGCGGTGTCGCCACCGGCAGTCTGGACGACCAGTGTGCCCGGAGTGTTATTGACTGCGGCGCTCGCGGTCAGGCGCACGTTGGCGAACTGCCCGTTGGTCGTTGTCACCGGCACGTCGGCAACGACGAACACGACAACGTTGGCATCCGCTGCAAGCGTGTTGATGTTGTTGATATTGGCCGTCAGGTCGGCCGCCTCAAACGTGCCGTTCGCGTTCGAATCGACGATTACGCGCAGATTGGCGACGTCGGTATTGTCAGTGTTGGTAAACACCACACCGCCGGTATTGTTAGCACTTGCGAGCGCAAATGCGTGTGCGGCGTTACCGGTGTTAGTCACGCGGAAGCCTGTCACCTGGTTGTTCTGGCCCGGATTGACCACCGTTGCGGCGCCCGATAACTCGGTGACCGTGAGGTCGACCTTGTCGTCGACCACGAACGTCGTGTTGACGCCGGCGCCGACGCCGGGTGTGGTATTGCCGCCCGGTGACGACTCAATGGGCGTCTGGGCGTTGCCGCCGACGCTGTAATTGATGGTCGCCTTGTTGGCGATTGAGGTACTGGCGGGAGTGCCGAGCGCCAGGGCGGCTGGCTGCCACATGCCGAATCCGGCCAAAGCGGCCATTGCTAACAGACGTTTCATGAAAAGACTCCTCCGGGTGAAAACAAACTCAGCCAATCAGCGCAAACTCTTGAAGAAAATGGCCGCGGCGCGCTCAACGCACGGTGGCGCGGAACGACGCCGCCGCCAGCTGGCCAGGACCGATCGAATTGCGGAACGCCCAGCGGACGTGCGTGTACTCGTCAGCGCGAGCCGGGCGGGAGGTGCCATCAGCCTCGGTCACACGCAGCTGTTCGGGCGCGGCAAACTGCCTGCCGTCGAGTGAAAAGCTGATGTCGGCACCGGCACCCCGAACCGAATCGGCGACCAGCGTCATGTGCTCGGGCACCGGGTTGTCGATGAACACCTTGTCGGCCGCGGCGGCGCAGACATTGCTCGCGCTGAGCGTCCAGATCACCTGCGTACCCGGAACCACCTTTGCGGCCGGTACGCGACGCACGGCCTGCTGGCCTTTATCGTCGCGATACGACTCTTCGGTCTCGGCCACGCTCTTGAGTTCAATACAGCCAGCCTTCGGCGCCGGGCGCGTTGCGGCTACCGCGGGATTCGCCGCCAGCAGCGGACCCTCGGCAAATGCCGCGGAATTGCCCAGTGCTAACAAGATCAAACCGGTTGTTAATGCATACCCCTTTTTCATACATGCTCCCTTTATCAATTGATCAACACGGAAAATCGAATGGTCTGCGGGCCGGCGGCCTGGGTCAGGTTGCCGAGGTTGACGGTGACGCGCGCGGGCGTCGTCAGGAACTGGCCTGCATCGGCGTCCGCCGCGTCGGTCATCGCAGCGCCATTGAGGCGCAGGCTCGCGGGTACGTACGTGGTGTTAGCCGGAATCGCGTCGCTGAACACCGAGGCCGTCGCCGTGCCGCTGCCGGTCGCGGTCACAATGACCTGGTAGGCAATGGTTGCGCCCGGCAGCGGACGCGAGCCGCCGAAGGTGTCGGTCACGACCGCGGTTTTGTTAGCCGTGACAGTGATGTCCGAGACCAGGTAGGTGCCGGTAACGAACGAATCGGCGCCGGTGGTGCCGGCCACTGCGTCGGTACCGCCGGTGCCCTGGCCATTGAATACCGTGCCCGGACTGCCGGTGCCGGTCAGCGCCTCGGCCGTCAGGCGCGTGAACCCGCGGGCGCCATTGGCCAGCGCAGCGCCAATGTCATTCAGCACCAGCAGCCTGACGAAGGCATCAGGCGCCAGCGTCGGATCGTTGGTTCCGGCAGCGTAAGGCGTGTCGCCAGCCGAAACGACGCCATTGCCGTCGTTGTCGAAATAGATCGCGGGCGACGAAGGCGTCGGATCAAAATCATCGCCTGGCAGCACGCTGTTGAGCAGCAGCCGGAAAGTCTCCGAGCCGTTGCCGGTATTGGTTACGCGTACCACGACCACCTGGTTGGTCGCGCCTGGCACCACCGGAACATCACCGCTCTGCAGCGTCGCAACGACATCCAGGATCTCGTTGACAGTCAGGCTGACGGTGTTCGAATTCGCGGTCGCGGAAGTACCACCGACGGTGTAGTTCACCTGCGCGGTGTTCTGGATCTGGGCGCCGGCCAAGGCGCCAATGGCGTGGGCGGCGGGCGCCATGCTGATGGCAGCCAGCAAAAAGCCGAGTCGTAAATGCGATTTCATTCCAAACGGTGTCCGTGCAGCCCTCGCCCATTAGCGAGTGGCGGCAGTTTAGGAATTCCGTTTGCCCGCCCTTGTGACCATAATCACAGCCCATAAGGGAAAACCTTAACGATTGGACATAACGGGCAAGCACTTGCCGCAAGCGCGGTGCCTGTCACACTTTGTCCAGGGGGCGAGCCCTCAAGAAAGGACCGAAGATGCCGAACCGACCCCGAGCTAAGTCAAAACGGGCCACGACTGCGATGCCCGAGGCTGACGGTTTTGCGGCCCCCAGCGCCGGGGACACGCAGCCCGAGCTGGAACACGAGCAGGCCCAGGCGGCTTCCGAGGAAATTCTCGGCGCCAACCCGTTGATTGGCTTTGATCGCGAAGAAATCGTCGACGCCGCGCAGCGGGCGCTGCGCATGCTGTTGTCGCGACCGCAGGTGATTGTCGAGGAAAACCTCGCCCTCGGCCGGGAATTGTTAGCCGTATTGCAGGGCGGATCCGGCGTGGCTCCGGACCCGAAAGACCGGCGTTTCAGTCATGAAATCTGGCAGAAAAGCGGCTATTTCAAGCGCCTGATGCAGGCCTTCCTGGCGTGGCGAGGTTCGCTGGAACGCATCATTGACCGCGCCGATGCCAGCGACGACGACCGCGAGAAGGCCAGGTTCATATTGCAGCTCTTTACCGAGGCCTTTGCGCCGACCAATTTTCTGTTAGGCAATCCTGGCGCCATCCAGCGCGCGACCGAAACCAGGGGCAAGAGCCTGCTGTATGGCGCGCAGAACCTGCTGGACGACGTGCTCAACAACGGCGGCATGCCCAGCATGGTCGACGGCCGGAAATTCCAGGTCGGCAAGAACCTCGCCATCACGCCCGGCGCGGTCGTGTACCGCAGCGATGTCATCGAACTGATCCAGTACCAGCCGGCCACCGACAAGGTGCGCGCCGAACCGCTGTTGATCGTGCCACCGCAAATCAACAAGTTTTATGCGCTCGATCTCGCGCCCGGGCGCAGTTTTGCCGAGTACGCCACGCAGCACGGCGTGCAGACATTCTGTATCAGCTGGCGCAATCCGACCGCGGCACAACGCGACTGGAACCTGGAAACCTATTTGCTCGCCTGCAAGGAGGCCATCGAGGTTTGCAAGTCCATCACCGGCGCGCGCCAGGTGCACGCGATGGCCGCCTGCGCAGGAGGCCTTACGCTGACTACATTGTTAGCTCACCTGGCTGCGGCAGGCGATGATTCGATCGCCAGCGCTACCCTGCTGGTCACGGTGCTCGATACCGAGACGCCCACGCTGCTGGGTCAGTTCGCCTCCAGGACCGGCATTTCGGCGGCGATCCAGAAGTCGCGGCAAGCCGGCGTGCTGGAGGGCGCGGAAATGGGGAGGGTGTTCGCCTGGCTGCGGCCTAACGACCTGGTGTGGATGTTCGTCGCCAACAACTGGGTGATGGGCAATCGCCCGCCGGCCTTCGATATCCTGTATTGGAACTCGGATTCCACGCGCCTGCCGGCGGAATTTCATGCCGACCTGTTGCGCATGTTTCTGGAAAACCCGCTCAAATACGCCGGCCGGCTCGAGGTGTTAGGCACCAGGATCGACCTGGCGAAAATCAAGTCGCCCTTTTACGTCGTCGCCGGTGTCACCGATCACATCACGCCCTGGCACGCATGCTATGAGACCCGCCGCATGGTCAAGAGCCCGATGACTTTCGTGCTTACGTCCAGCGGCCACATCCAGAGCATTGTGAATCCACCGTCGAACCCGAAGTCCCGGTACTACCTGAACAGCAACCTGAAACTGAGCGCCGATGCCTGGCGCGCAGCTGCGACAGAGCACACAGGCAGCTGGTGGGATCACTGGCAGCATTGGTTCCATGAACGCTCAGGACCCGAACTAGAGGCCCCGACCACGGTGGGATCCGTACAATATCCGGCGGGTGACGCCGCCCCGGGACGCTATGTACATCAGCGCTGAAACCAAGATCGCACGCAGGCCACCCCGTATGAGCGCACCGCAACGCAGTATCGAGTACGTGGAAATTGACGGACTCAAGCTGCGTGTCGCAACCCAACGCGGCACGGCCAAGGGCGGCATGCCGCTGCTGATATTCAACGGCATCGGCGCCAACTTCGAAATTGTCTTTCCTTTCATGGACGCGCTCGATGGCAAGGAAATCATCATTTTCGATGTGCCGGGCATCGGCAAATCGGAAATGTCCTGGTGGCCACGGCGCTTTACCGGCCTGGCGCGACTGGCCGCGAAACTGCTCGACCGCCTCGGCTACCCCGAGGTCGATGTCGCCGGCGTTTCCTGGGGCGGCGCGCTGGCGCAGCAGTTTGCTCGCTCCTATCCAACGCGCTGCCGGCGCCTGATTCTGGCCGCCACGTCTGCGGGCGTGGTCATGGTTCCAGGCCGACCCAAAGCATTGAGGAAAATGATTACGCCGCAGCGCTATCTGTCGCCGCTCTACATGCAGCGAGCTGCGGGCGACATTTATGGCGGCGAGACGCGACGCGATCCCAAGATCATCACCGGGCACACGGCGCGGGTCATTCCGCCGACCGTGATGGGCTATATCTACCAGCTGATGGCCGGCGCGGGCTGGACCAGCGTACTTTGGCTGCACAAGCTGAAACAACCGACGCTGATCATGGCCGGCTCGGATGATCCTCTGGTTCCAGCCGTCAATGCCCGGCTGCTGTCCTTCCTGATCCCGAGCAATCGACTGTTCATGGTGCAGGGCGGCGGGCACCTGTTTATGCTGTATTCGCTGGGCCAGATCATCCCCGTGATTCGGGAATTCCTCGATTCACGCCAGCCTTTCCGAACGAAAATCTAATAAATACAATCAGTTAGGGATTTTTCCCGGAATTTTTCCGGCATCGGTATTGCCTCTTGACGTTGCACTGCAACATGGTATGATGCATCGCACCAATTGATGCAGTGCATCACCAAGGAGAGACGCAAATGAAACTCACAGAACGCCTTATTGAAATGACCTCGGATGTCCGCGAACAGGCCTCGGCCTACGTCGAGCGTACCGCCGCTACCGCGCGCACTACCGTGCAAGTGGCTGCTGAGCGCGTCGAATCCGCCGCCGTCCCGATCGAAAATTTATCCGCTGCGGCTTCGCGCCTGAACACGCTGGCCTATCAGTACACCGGCGACCTGCTGGCCCACCAGGCCAACGTGCTGACCGGCGCGCTGCATGACGGTGCTGTGCGGCTGCGTCTGCTCAACAAGGCGGATTCGCTGCAGCACGCGTATCAGGCGCAGATCAAGTACTTCGACGTCACGCGTGATCGCCTGGCGCGCGATGCCAGGACTACTTTGCAGATCGTCGGCGGCGCGGGCGCCGCGGTACGGACTCTGGCCAAGGACACTTACGCTCACTGGCTGAAGAAGCCTGTCTCGGCCAAGCGCACGACCACGCAGGCGCGCAAGCCGGGTCGCAAGACGGCCAGCCGCGCGCGCAAAGCGGCCTGAGGCACGCGGCAATCGTTCGGCATTAAGGACGACGGGGCGAGGTTCACCCCCCTGACCTCCCCCAAACGTAAGGGGTGACCGCCAACCGGTGGTCACCCCTTTTTTGTTATGTACATCTGCGACTCGGTGGCAGTGACGCCCCGGCTATAATTCCTGGTTCTACAAGTAACAACCAACTGGATACGCATGGCCACCGCCCCGGGTTCCTTTACCGCTTTGCCCGACATGTCGCGCGCCGTCGCCGACTGGGTGCAGTCGGTGCGGGAACTGACGACGCCTGAGCACGTGCATTGGTGTGATGGGTCCGCCGCTGAAATCGCCACGCTGAAGAAACAGTTGCAGGCCAGGGGCGAACTCAAGGCCCTCAATGCCGCAACGTTTCCGAATTCTTTCCTGGCTCGATCGCACCCTTCGGACGTCGCCCGGGTCGAACACCTGACCTTCGTCTGCACCAGCAAGCCCGAAGATGCCGGCCCGAACAATCACTGGATGGACCCGCAGGAAGCGCGCAAGAAGATGCGGGCGCTGTTCCGCGGCTGCATGAAGGGCCGAACGCTCTACGTAGTCCCCTATTGCATGGGCCCGATCGATTCACCGTTTGCGCGCTGCGGGGTCGAAATCACCGACAGCGCCTATGTCGTCATCAACATGGGCATGATGACCCGCATGGGCCGTCCGGCGCTGGAGCGTATTGCGCGCGAAGGCAGCTTCGTCAAGGGCCTGCATTCCACCGGCGAGCTCGATCCCGACCGCCGTTTCATCATGCACTTCCCGGAAGAACTCAGCATCGAGAGCTTCGGTTCCGGCTATGGCGGCAATGCTTTGTTAGGCAAGAAATGCCATGCGTTGCGCATTGCCAGCTACCAGGCGCGCACCGAGGGCTGGCTCGCCGAACACATGTTGATCGTCGGCCTGCAGAGCCCGGCTGGCGAGACCCATTACGTCGCGGCTGCATTCCCGTCGGCCTGCGGCAAGACCAATCTCGCGATGCTGATTCCGCCGGGCTCGATGCCGGGCTGGAAAGTTTTCACGGTTGGCGATGATATCGCCTGGCTGCACCCCGGACCCGACGGCCGCCTGTGGGCGATCAATCCGGAAGCGGGTTATTTCGGCGTGGTGCCCGGCACCAATCCGCAGACCAATCGCAATGCCTACGACATGATCCGCCACGACACGCTGTTCACCAATGTCGCGCTCACAGCTGATAACGAACCGTGGTGGGAAGGCCTGGAAACCGGCAAGCCGGCAACTGACTGGCTGGGCAAGCCCATCGATGCCTCGTCCAAGGGCCCGGCGGCGCACCCCAATTCGCGCTTCACCGTAGCTGCGCAACAGAACCCCTGCTATTCACCGCACGCGGATGACCCGCGCGGCGTGCCGATTTCCGCGCTGGTGTTTGGCGGCCGGCGCCGCACGGTTGCCCCGCTCGTCTACGAAGCCCGCGACTGGAATCATGGCGTGCTGGTCGGCGCGTCGGTCGCATCGGAGACCACGGCGGCCGCCACCGGCCAGGTGGGCGTGGTGCGCCGTGACCCGATGGCGATGAAGCCCTTTGCCGGCTACAACTTCGCCGATTACTGGGCGCATTGGATCAACATCGGCAAGCGACTCAGCAAGCCGCCGAAGATTTTCCACGTCAACTGGTTCCGCCGCGACGCCGACGGCAAGTTCCTGTGGCCGGGCTACGGCGAGAACCTGCGCGTGATCGCCTGGATGCTGGAACGCTGCGCGGGCAAGGCCAACGCGCACGAGACGCCGATCGGTTATCTGCCCGGCGCTGCCGATCTCAATCTCAAGGGGCTTGATGTCAGTGCCGCGGCGATGTCCGAGCTGTTAGCCGTAGACAAGGTGCAATGGCGCGCGGAAGCCCGGGAAATCCGCAGCTACGTCAATGAATTCGGCGAGCGTGTGCCGGCCGGGTTGCACACCGAGATCGACGCGCTGGAACAGCGCCTCGGCTGAGCTAATCTTCCAGGATGTAACGGATCGCCAGCGGGGAGCCCGGCTCCGGCGCATTGCCAAGCCCGATACGGCCGGATCCCTTGAGTTGCATGCTGTCACGGCGCAGGAAGCTCTCTTCGCCGTCGTCGCCCACCACAAACGTGCCATTGGTGCTTTGATCGATCAGCATGAACTTGTTGCGGTTGATCTCGATGCGCGCATGCAACCGCGAAATCAGGTTGCCCTTGACGATGAGATCCGCTTCATCCCCGCGACCTAACAGCGATTGCGGCTTGGTATCGTCAACGAACACCACCTGGTCGAGCAACTCGAGTTTGAGGCGCTTCGACTGCGTGCCGCCACGCGCCGCCAGCGCAATGGACGGCAACATGCTGGTGATATCGTCGGTCTGCCACAGGACTTCAAACAGCGCCACCTCACCGCCCTGGCCCTTGAGCGTGGCGACATCGATCTGCCGCACCACGCTGGTCCATTTCGGGTTGGCGCGCTCCACCACCGCGGCGGTCGTCAGAATCTGTTGCCCCTTGGCCTGGCTGGTGGCGCGATTCGCGGTGTGTACGGTCGAACCGAATACATCCCGCGGTTCAACGACCACCGGACCGAAATGACAGCCAATGCGTATCGCGACCGAATGACCTTCAAACTTCAGCGAATTGTTGGCAGCAACCTGATACTGCATTTGCGCCGCTGCCTCGAGCGCGTCATTGACGTTATTGAACGTTGCCATGACCTCATCGCCCATGGTCTTGATCACTTTGCCGCGCCAGTGCCCGGTCGCTGAACGCATGATGTCGATACATACGGCAATCATGTCCCGGGCTTTCAGATCTCCCAGGACTTCAAACAGGCGCGTGGAACCGACCACGTCAGCAAACAGTACAGCCAGCTCGGTATCACGACCCATGCGGAGATTATATCGCTAGAATCGTGACTGGCCCGCGGAGCACTCGTGTTTCAGAACGTTAACAAGTCAGTTGCCAACCCCTTGTGCCTGGCATTCCTGGCCACCCTGCTGGGCTTCGTGAGCGCCCAGGCTGCGCTGGCTG
>DAIQQI010000385.1:0-3013 GCA_036786925.1 Steroidobacteraceae bacterium | reverse complement strand
CGCGCCGGCCCGCCCAGGCACACAGCGTCCGATATCCGCGGCCCAGCGGATCCCGGCGTTGCAGGGGCGCACGGCGCGCCAGCCACAGCAGCATCGCAAACGCCCACGTTGCCAGCCCCGCCGCGGCAATCCAGCCGAGCTGCCGCAGGCGCGGCGAATCAAAGCCCAGGCGCCGCAATATCGCCAGCTGTGCCCGCGCGTTGAACTGCGCGACATTGTCGTTCCACCAGGTGTTGGCGGCGTCCCAGCCCTGGCGCAGGTTCTGCACCCAGGCCAGGTTGTGCGCAAAGCGCTGTACCTGGCTGCCGGCATCAGGCAGCAGATCCATCAGGCCGCGGGTCAGGCGCTCGGGCGACACGACCGCGGTGGGATCGACGCGCCGCCAGCCCTCGGCATCGATCCACACCTCGGCCCAGGCGTGCGCATCCGACTGCCGCACGATGAAATAGCCGCCGATCGGATTCCACTCGCCGCCCTGATAGCCGGTGACGACCCGCGCCGGGACGCCGGCGGCGCGCATCATCGATACAAACGCCGACGCGAAGTGACCGCAGAATCCTTCGCGCGTGTTGAAAATGAAATCGTCAACCGAGTCCTTCTGCAGCAACTCGGGCGTCAGCGTGTAGGTAAAGCCGCCGTCGCGGAACAAGGCGAGCACGCTGCGGATGAAACCTGCGGTGTCCGTGGACTGCGCGCGCAGCTGGCGCGCCAGCGCGTTGGAGCGCGGATTGCGATCCGGCGGCAGGCTCGTTTCGGTTCGCCGGCCGAGCACGCTCAGTTCATCGCTCGATGAAGTCTCCGTGTAGGACGTTAGCTCGTAGCTCATGGCCTGCGTGACAGGCTGCACCGACAACAGTTGCGAGTCGTAGCTGAAGAACGTGGTTGGCGACGGCGGCAGCTGTGGCGTTTCGAGCGCGAACAGCCAGTTACGCTGGTGCGGTTCCAGGGTGATGCGGTATCGATAGGCATTGCCGCCATAGTTCGTCTTGATCGGCCGGTAACTCTGCGTACGATCGCGACGCCAGCTGTAGCCGTCGAACTTGTGCAGCACCGGACCGCGCCAATAGCGCAGTTGCGGTGGCGGCGCGGCGCCGAAAAAACGCGCGCGAAAAGCCGGTTCGTCGGACTCGGACAGCGCGCTGATGCCGCCCGGCGTCATTTCATCGCTGAGACCGGTGCTGGCCGAGCCCTGTGACGGCAGCGCCCACAGCTGGCCGGCCATGCGCGGAAAGAATATAAACAGCAGCAGCGCGAGCGGCAGCGACAGGGCTAACGCCCGGGCGGTGAGCCGCAGCGCCTGGCGCGTCGACAGGCCTATGCCGGGATTCGCGATGTAGATGAAGCTGACGCAGCACGCCCAGGTCAGCAGCAGGTAGAACGGCGCGCGCACCATCGACTGGCGGTCAAGGCACGCGGACAGCATCAGGAACAGCGCCACGGCGATCATGATGTAGCGATCGCGTCGGCCGCGCGTTTCCAGCAGTTTCACCGCGCCCATGGATACCAGCAGCGCGGTGCCGGGGCCGAGGCCGTTCACGGTCCGAAACTGGATCAGCACGCCTGCTAACAACCCGAGCGCCAGCACGCCGCGCAGCCAGGCTGCGGGCAGCCGGATGTCATGGCGGGCTTCGGCCAGCGCACGCCAGACGCAGGCGGCAATGGCCACCAGCACGTAGTGAAATGGCAGCCGGTCGGCGTGCAGGGCGACGCCGCCGAGGAACGATCCTAACAACCAGATGGTGGCCGCCGGCGGCGTCATGGCTGCGCGCCCGCGCTATTCCACAGTGCCAGCGCCTGCAGGCAGCGCTCGCGGTGCGCAGGGCTGCTCTCGGCCGGGAACAGGGCGCCGGGCAGGGCCAGCGCAAAGCGCGCGCCACGGCGGTCGGCGTCGAGAATCCAGCGGCAGATCTGCTCCAGGCGCCGTTCGCTGTCGAGACCGTGCAGCGCAGCGAAATCCAGCTGCAGCCATTCGGCCGCGGCGCCGGCGTACTCCTTGACTAACAAAGGCAGTTCGCGCGCGTAGGCCGTCCAGATGACCTGGCGTGGTGAGTCGCCATCGCGAAACGGCCGCATGCCCGACCACTCGTCGCTGCCGTGCCCGGCTTCAGCCTGGCCCTGATCCTGGCTGTCGCTGCCGAAGGGCAGCGGCAGCGTGCCCCTGGCGGCGGGATACACCGTAATCGCGAGCGGCAGATGGATCCAGGTCCAGGCGCGAAACAGGCCAAATGGAAAGGTGGTCGACAGTTCGAAACGGTCGAGCGCCTGCCGGCCGCGCCGCGGCGTGGGAATCGCGAGTTCAACCCGCGCGCTGCCGTGACCGGCAATGCAGCCAGCCAGCGTGTGCGACGCGCCGCAGGCTACGCGCACGGCCCAGCGCGACTGCGCGCCGCCCGCATCGAGGGTCAGCTCCAGCTGGCCATGGGCACCCGCGAAGCCGGGGCGGGTGGTCGCCGCAATTATCCGCAGGTCCTGCAGATTGCGATGACAGAGATTCATGCCGACCAGCACAAAGCCCATCAGCAGGAAAGTTGCTAACAAGGCGAGATTGTTGCCGTAGTTTTGCTTGCGGCGTTGAGCCTCGGGGCCTTTCGATCCGTTTCCGTGCCAGGTATCCTGATTCGCGCCCTGCTGGCGGCGTCGATGGCTTACGTGAAATCTCAGGCCCTGCCTGCGATGCTGTTGCTGTTGATGATACGCAACCGCAAATTGATGGTAACGGGCGGCAGAATCAACGAACGGCTGCTCCTAGTGACGATTGCGGTGGGCGGGTTTCTGCTCTTCGAGACGGTGATCATGTTGTTCGGCGGGCATCCATTCCTATCGAAAATACCGATGCTATTTCACTATATGCACGCGGTTGACTCGCCCGCTTTGGTTGCATCGTCTGGTTCGTTGGCATCGCCCGATTTCGCAGCTTTCCTTTCGCAGGATGCGCCAAGAACGAGTCCCTTAGAAACCCTCCCCTGGGCGCTGATAACGCTGATTGTACTGGTGCCGGGGATGTTTGTTTCGT
>DAIQQI010000095.1:0-9982 GCA_036786925.1 Steroidobacteraceae bacterium | reverse complement strand
AGTTGCCGGACCAGAGCGGAACCTTGCATGAGCTCAAGCAGTATCAGGGCAAATGGGTGGTGCTCTATTTCTATCCCAAAGACGACACGCCGGGCTGCACGACCCAGGCCTGCGAATTCCGCGACAACATTTTCGCGTTTCGCAAAGCCGACGCCGTCATCCTGGGCATCAGCGTCGACGATGTGGATTCGCACAAGAAGTTTTCCGAAAAGCACGGCCTGCCGTTTCCGTTACTGGCCGATGCCGACAAGAAGGTGTCCGGAACCTACGGCGTGCTGATTCCCGTCGCCGGCATTGCCAGCCGCCAGACTTTCATCATCGACCCGAAGGGCAAAATCGCGAAGCACTATGAGAAGGTGGTGGCCAAGGGCCACTCCGAGCTGGTGCTCGCCGACCTCAGGACTTTGGCAAAGTCGGGTGCCTGAGCTCCGCGATCGCGCCATCGAGACCTGCGAGCGTCAGCGGAAACATCCGCGGACCGATCAGCTCCCGCGTTAGCTGGGTAGATGGCGTGCGGTCCCAGCGGTTCTGCGGCTCGGGGTTCAGCCACACCAGGCGCGGGAAATGCGCCGCCAGCCGCTGTATCCAGGCGGCGCCAGCCTCCTGGTTCCAGTGCTCGACGCTGCCGCCCGGCTGCGTGATTTCGTACGGACTCATGGTCGCATCGCCTACCAGCACCACGCGATAGTCGGAGTTGAAGGTGCGCAGCAGTTGCATGGTCTCGGTGCGCTCGATGTGGCGGCGGCGATTGTCCTTCCACAGGTATTCGTACACGAAGTTGTGGAAGTAGAAATACTCGAGGTGCTTGAATTCCGTCTTGACCGCGGAGAAGAGCTCTTCACACAGGCGGATGTGATCGTCCATCGAGCCGCCGACATCCATCAGCAGCAGCAGCTTCACCGCGTTACGGCGCTCGGCCATCATCCGGATATCCAGCAGACCGGCGTTGCGTGCGGTCGCACTGATAGTGGTGTCGAGGTCGAACAGGTCCTCTGCGCCCTGGCGCGCGAAGCGCCGTAGCTTGCGCAGCGCCATCTTGATATTGCGGGTGCCGAGCTCGACGTTGTCGTCGAAGTTCCGGTACTCGCGCCGGTCCCACACTTTGACGGCGCGGCGATTGCGCGAGCGATCCTGGCCGATGCGTATGCCTTCCGGGTTGTAGCCGTCGGCGCCAAACGGCGAAGTGCCGCCGGTGCCGATCCACTTGCTGCCGCCCTGGTGTTTTTCCTTCTGCTCCTGCAGGCGCTGGCGCAGCGTTTCCAGCAGTTTTTCCCAGCTGCCCAGGGCCTGGATCTGCGCTTTCTCTTCCTCGGTCAGCACGCGCTCGGCGAGCGACTTCAGCCACTCGGCCGGCACCGTGGCGATGATTTTTTCGAAGGCCTTTTCGGCGCCGGCAAAATGCTCGGCAAAGACCCGGTCATAGCGGTCGAAATAGCGCTCGTCCTTGACCAGGGTCAGGCGGCCGAGCAGGTAGAAGTCGTGCGCCGAGCAGAATGCAACGCGCTGCTCCAGCGCCTCCAGCATGGTCAGGAATTCCTTCAGGCTGACGGGAATGCCCGCCTCGCGCAGCTGCAGGAAGAACGGTACTAACACGGCGGCGGACCTTGCGCCCTAACGCTGATTCCGGCGGTGCAGGAACACCAGTTGCTCGACCAGGTGCACATCCTGTTCGTTCTTGAGCAAGGCGCCGTACAGCGGCGGGATGGTCTTCTTCGGATCGTCGCCGCGCAGCGCCTCGGGCGGCAGGTCTTCCGCGACCAGCAGCTTGATCCAGTCGAGCAGCTCGGAGGTCGAGGGCTTCTTGCGCAGCCCCGGCGTTTCGCGCAGGCGGAAGAATGCGGCCAGCGCCTCTGCTAACAAATCCTGCTTGAGCTTCGGATAGTGGACGCGCACGATCTTTTCCAGCGTCTCGGCGTCCGGAAAGCGGATGTAGTGGAAAAAACAGCGTCGCAGGAATGCGTCCGGCAATTCCTTTTCGTTGTTGCTGGTGATCAGGATGATGGGCCGGTGCACGGCCTTGACCAGTTCGCGCGTTTCATAGACGTAGAATTCCATGCGATCCAGCTCGCGCAGCAGGTCGTTGGGGAATTCGATGTCGGCCTTGTCGATTTCGTCGATCAGCAGCACCGGCTGCACCTGCGATGCGAATGCTTCCCACAACCGGCCACGCACGATGTAATTGCCGATGTCGTGCACCCGCCCGTCGCCGAGCTGCGAGTCGCGCAGCCGCGATACCGCGTCGTATTCATACAGGCCCTGCTGGGCCTTGCTGGTCGACTTGATATGCCACTCGTAAAGCGGGCGACTCAGGGCCGCCGCAATCTCGATGGCCAGCTGGGTCTTGCCGGTGCCGGGCTCGCCCTTGATCAGCAACGGACGGCCCAGCGTAATCGACGCATTGACCGCCATCATCAGGTCTTCGGTGGCAACGTAACGGTCGGTGCCTGCAAATCGGATCTCGGTCATCGTGCCCCCGGAGAAAGCGTCAGCTTATGCTGCGTGGCGCCGGGCAGGAAGGGGGTTGGCCTGCCTGCTACCCAGTCATCAAAACCGGAGCGGTAATAGGCCGACAGCGGATGGCCGCTTTGCCCGCCGGGCAATTCCAGGTATCCCTCGGATTCGTGGCCGGGTGACACCGCAAATCTTTCTGACGCGCCGAATCCGGGCGACTGCACACGCGGCATGTCGTGGTCTCCCGGGACCGGTCGGTTCGACATGTCGAGCCATCGGCCGAGAAAAGGCAGCGCCGGCGACAGGGAGTGACGCACCGACGAGTTATTGATGTCGCCCCAACGACAACGCGCCAGCTTCGGACAGGCCGTCCCCAGGTCCTTGAGCGCGGCGTCAACCTGCGCCAGCACGAACCCGCGCCAGTCCGAAAAATCGGCTGCTAACAGATGTGCCGGCTGCTCATTCACCAGGCGCCAGACAGAGGCGTCGAAACGCTTTGGCATCTTGTACTGGTCCGGAGCCATTTTCAGCCCGGCCAGGATCATCTGCCAGGTCGCCTGGCTCAGGCGCCGCTGAAAAGTGCGCAGCAGGCGGTAACCGACCGACTCGACGCCGGCACGCGCGTCCCAGGTCTCGACCAGCGCGCGCAGCTCGGCACGGGCCGGTTGATTGCGCACCGCCTCTTCGTCCAGCGTAGCTAACAAAACGCCGCGCCAGCGGGCCAGGTAGTGGGCGCGATCATCGAGCTGAATACGCAGCATGTCGGCGGGCGTCGCCGGCGTCGTCAACGCTGCCAGGTCATCGCGTATCTGGCGGGCACGCGCGCCGAGATCATAGCCCGCGCCCCACTGCCACTCGTCGCCGCCAATGGTTCTTTCTGCTTCGCCGGTGGCCGCGCGCGCATTCGCGCTCCACACCGCGCCGCTGTCCGGATCCACGATGGCCGGATGCGGCCCCTGCGGCGTGGGCCCGACGATCGTCCATGCGACATGACCTTCGCGATCGCCAACGACCATGTTCTGCTGCGGAATCGAGACCTGGGGCGCCAGCGCTACCGCCTCGGCGACAGTGCGCGCGCGCAGCAGCTCGCGGATGTTGAGATTGATGGCACCCGGCTGCAGCGCCACCCAGCTTGCCAGCGTACATTCGCCGCGCTGCGCGTCGGAGTCCAGCAGTACGGCATCGGCCGTTTCGCGCACCGGATATTCTTCCGCGGCTCCGCCTTTGACCGCCAGGGTCTCGGCATGGATGGAAAACGACTGCGGACCGTCAACCGACTGCCACTGGTTCTGATCGAGGCGGCAGCTAACACGCCGCAAATCGATCCAGTCGCCGTAGCTGTTGGTGAAGCCCCAGGCGATGTCGCCGTTGGAACCCGCCACGACGGTCGGCACGCCCGGCAGGCTCACGCCGACAAGATCATTCCGGCCGGTCACCCGCAGCCGCACCCGGTACCAGACCGGCGGCACGCCGAGCCCCAGGTGCATGTCGTTGGCGATCAGGGCCGCGCCGCTCGCGGTGCGCCGCCCGGCCAGACCCCAGTTGTTGCTGCCGGGGAAATCCGCTGCATCAGCTGACAGGCTGGCAGTCGTCGCAGCGGGAATATGGGTGGGGCGCAGATCCAGCTGCTCTGGCATCGGCAATTGCGGCAGTTCTTCGTCAATGGCGCCGGTGGCTTCAACACGGACGGCAACATTCGGCGCGTCCCAATCGACCGGGCGCGGCAGCAGCAGTGCCATGATTGCCTCGGCGCGCGCGCGCGCCGCGTCCCCGGCTTCCGGCTTTTCCAGCGCCGCCGCCAGCGCCAGGCGAAATTTTTCATCCCCGATCTCGTGGGCCTGCAGTTGCCATGCCATGGACAACGGCACCAGCAGCGAGTCCTCGGCCCGCCACGGCTGGGGTTGCGCCCGCAGCAGCCAGTACTCGAACGGGCGGCTGCCGAGCGAGTTGAGGCCGGCGTTCACGCCGCGGGCATAACTTTCGAGCCAGCGCCGGTCATCCGCTGGCGCCGCCTTCAGATACTCCCGCACGCGGGCGCGCATGCGGAACATGCGGGTCTTGCGGTCCTGGCCTAACAAAGCCTTGCCGAACAGCGCTGCCAGTTCGCCAGACGCCAGGCGGCGCGCGGAATCCATCTGGAAGAAGCGGTCCTGGCCGTGGGCGTAACCGAGGCCGTAGGCCAGGTCGTCATCGCTGGCGGCAGAGACCGTGGCGTTGCCGGCCGCGTCGCGCTCCAGCGTGACCGCGCCGCTGATGCCGGCGACTTTCTCGGCGCCGTCGAGCGCCGGCAGTGACGCGCGCAGCAGGATCCATGCAATGACACCGGCCGCTGCAATCAGCAAGGCCAGCGCTAACAGGATACGGCGCAGCCAGGTCATCGCTCAATGACGCGTCACGGCCAGAATCTGCATCGAATTGGTACCGCCCGTGACACCGCTCAATTCGCCCTTGGTGAGGATCACGAGATCCCCGGTATCGACCAGGCCCATCTTCAGCAACAGCGCAAAAATGGACCCATACAGAGTCTGCACATCGCCCGGGATGACGTCGAACGGGATCGGATATACGCCGCGATACAGCGTCACGCGGCGGCGGGTCGCTTCCTGGCGCGTGAACGCGTAGATCGGAATGTCGGAACGAATGCGCGACATCCACAACGGTGTCGAACCGGACTCGGTGAGCGCCACGATCGCGCGCACGCGCATGTGACTGGCGGTGTACATGACCGCCATCGCGATTGCCTCTTCGGTGACTTCAAACGAGCTGTTCACCCGCAACAAGGCGCGCCCGTGCGTGATCTGGTATTTCTCCGCGCCTTCGATCACGTCCGCCATGGCCTGCACCGCCTTGAGCGGATGCTTGCCACTCGCAGTCTCGGCCGACAGCATCACCGCATCGGTGCCATCCATGACCGCATTGGCCACGTCGCTGACCTCGGCGCGCGTCGGCACCGGATTCTGGATCATCGACTCCATCATCTGTGTCGCCGTGATCACGATGCGGTTGCCGGCGCGCGAGCGCTCGATAATGGTCTTCTGCAACCCGGTGATTTCCGCGTAGCCCATCTCGACGCCGAGATCGCCGCGCGCGACCATCAGTCCGTCCGAAGCGACGATAATCTCGTCCAGTTCTTCGATCGCCTCGTGGCGCTCGATTTTCGCGATCACATGCGCATGACTGCCGGCGTCGCGCAGCAGGGCCTTCGCCTCGCGCACATCCTCGGCATCGCGCACGAAGGACAACGCCACGAAGTCAAATTTGTTAGCTGCGACGAAACGGATGTCCAGCCGGTCCTTGTCGGTCAGGGCGCCGGCGGAAATCCCACCGCCCTTGCGATTCACGCCCTTGCGATTCGACAGCTCGCCGCCGGCAATGACCGTGCAATGGATTCGCGTGCCACGCACCTCGCGAACTTCCAGCGTGATGAGCCCGTCGTTGAGCAACAGCGTGTCGCCCTTGCGGACGTCCCGTGGCAGGTCCGGATAGGCGACGCCCACCACCTCGGCGTTACCAGTGCGCGGGTCATGGGCAGGATCGAGCGCGAAGCTCGCGCCATCCACGAGCATGACCTTGCCGTCGACAAAACTTTCGATGCGGATCTTGGGACCACCGAGGTCCGCGAGCACGCCGACGAAGCGCCCGGCGCGCGTTGCTGCCTGGCGCAGCAACTCGATCCGCCGCAGCTGGTCCTCGTGCGTGCCGTGGGAAAAATTCACGCGCGCGACATCGAGGCCGGCGCGGCAGATTTCATACAGGATTTCCGCGTCGTCGGTGGCTGGCCCGAGCGTGGCGACGATCTTGGTGCGCCGTAATATCGTTTCGCGTTTCTTTTCCATTTTACTGACTCAGGCCGCGCGCGCTTCCAGCGCCGCAACCGCTGGCAGGACCTTGCCCTCGACAAATTCCAGGAAGGCGCCGCCGCCGGTCGAGATATAGGAAATCTGGTCTTCGACGCCATATTTTTCGATGGCCGCCAGCGTGTCGCCGCCGCCCGCCAGTGAAAACGCCTTGCTGCGCGCAATGGCGTTGGCAATGGCGCGCGTGCCTTCGCCAAACTGGTCGAATTCGAACACGCCGACCGGACCGTTCCAGATAATCGTGCCGGCCTGCTGCAGGATCCTGCCGAATGCATCCGCCGTGTCCGGGCCGATATCCAGAATCATTTCGTCGGGACCGACGGCGCTGGCGGCGCGTACATCCGCATGCGCGGTCGCGGCAAACTCACGTGCCACCACCACATCGGTCGGCAGCGGAATTGCGGTGCCGCGGGCCTTCGCCTTGGCTAACAACTTGCGCGCCATGTCGAGCATGTCCGCTTCATGCAGCGACTTGCCCACCGCAACGCCGGTGGCGGCGAGAAAAGTGTTGGCAATACCGCCGCCGACGATCAGCTGATCGACCTTGTCGAGCAGCGATTCGAGCACGGTGAGCTTGGTTGACACCTTGGAGCCCGCAACGATCGCAACCATCGGCCGCGCCGGCTTGAGCAGCGCGCGTTCCAGCGCCTCGAGCTCGCCGACCAGCAGCGGGCCGGCACAGGCGACGGGTGCGAAGCGCGCCACGCCGTGCGTGCTTGCCTCGGCGCGATGCGCCGTGCCGAACGCGTCCATGACAAAAACATCGCACAGCGCGGCCATCTTGCGTGCGAGATCTTCGTTGTCTTTCTTCTCGCCCTTGTTGAAGCGCACGTTCTCGCACAGCACGACTTCGCCCGGCTCGCAGTCGACGCCGGCCAGCCAGTCCTGCTTGAGCGGCACCGGCTTGCCTAACAAATCGGACAGGCGCGCGGCGACCGGCGCGAGCGAAAACTCGGCGGCCGGAACGCCCTCCTCCGGTCGCCCGAGGTGCGACAGCAACAGCACGCGCGCGCCCTTCTGCATCGCCAGTTGGATGGTCGGCAAGGCCGCGCGGATGCGCGCGTCGCTGGTCACTTTGCCGTCCTGCACCGGCACGTTCAGATCTTCGCGGATCAGGACGCGCTTGCCGCGCAAATCCAGGTCCGCCATGCGCAGCACTGTCATTTTGCGCGTGCCCAGGCCAGCGTCGTGTCGATCATGCGATTGGAGAAGCCCCACTCGTTGTCGTACCAAGCGCAGACCTTGACCAGGTTGCCGTCGATGATCTTGGTCATGGTCGCGTCATAGGTCGAGGACGCTGGATCATGGTTGTAATCGACCGACACCAGCAAGGCTTCGGTGTAATTCAGAATGCCCTTGAGCGGGCCCTCGGCCGCGGCGCGCATCAGCTTGTTGATCTCATCGATGCTGGTCGCGCGTTTCGGCGTGAAGGTCAGGTCCACCAGCGAGACGTTGATAGTCGGCACGCGCACCGCAAAACCGTCCAGCTTGCCCTTGAGCTCCGGCATCACCAGGCCAACCGCAGCTGCGGCGCCCGTCTTGGTGGGAATCATCGACATGGTGGCGGAACGGGCGCGGCGAATGTCCTCGTGGAACACATCGGTCAGGCGCTGATCGTTCGTGTACGCATGGATCGTGGTCATCAGGCCGCGCTCGATGCCGACGGAATCGTTCAGCACCTTGGCGATGGGCGCGAGGCAATTGGTGGTGCAGGACGCGTTGGAGATCACCGTCATCGCCGACGTCAGCACCTGGTGATTGACGCCGTACACGATCGTCGCGTCGACATCCTTGCCGCCCGGCGCCGAGATCACGACTCTCTTCGCGCCGCCCGCCAGGTGCTTGGACGCATCCGTCTTGGTGGTGAAGAAGCCGGTGCATTCCATGACGATATCGGCGCCGACTGCGCCCCAGGGAATCTTGCCGGGATCGCGCTCGGCGAACACCCGGATGCGATCGCCGTTGACGACCATGGCGTCACCTTCGGCCTTGACAGTGCCCGGAAACTTGCCGTGCGCGGTGTCGTATTGCGTCAGATGCGCGTTGGTCGCCGCGTCCGCGAGGTCGTTGACCGCGACCACCTGGATTTCCTTGTTGCGCCCGGCTTCATAGATCGCGCGCATCACATTGCGGCCGATGCGGCCGTACCCATTGATTCCAACTTTAACGGTCATGGTATGCCTCTTACTCAGTCAAGCTAACAATTTTAACACGGCGTCACGGACCGCTGTGGTGGTGATGCCGAAATGACGGAACAGATCCGGCGCCTTGCCCGATGCGCCGAAACGGTCGAGCGCGACGATCAGGCCATCGGCACCGACAAAGCGATGCCACGACAAGCTGGCCGCAGCCTCGACGGCGACGCGCCGGCGAACCGCGGGCGGCAGCACTGCGTCCTGATAGCCCCGGTCCTGCGCCAGGAATATCCCGCAATTGGGCATGGAGATGACGCGCACGCGCCGGCCCTGGGCGGACAGTTCACGCGCCGCATCGACGGCTAACGACAACTCCGAACCGGTGCCGATCAGCAGCGCCTCGGGGACACCCTCGCAATCAACCAGCGTGTAGCCGCCGCGGGCAATGGCCGCGACCTGCGCCGGGGTCCGCGACTGCTGCGGCAAGGCCTGCCGCGTGAGTACCAGGCAACTCGGGCCGCGCGCCTGCTCGATCGCGGCCTGCCACGCGACCGCGGTTTCCGCGGCATCGCCCGGACGCCACACCGACATGTTAGGCATCGCACGCAGGCCGGCGAGATGCTCGACCGGCTGGTGGGTCGGTCCGTCTTCGCCGAGCCCGATGGAATCGTGCGTGTACACCAGCACCACGCGCAGGTGCATCAGCGCCGCGAGCCGCACCGCGTTGCGCGCATAGTCCGAGAACACCAGGAACGTGCCGGCGTAGGGTATGAAACCGCCGTGCAGCGCGATGCCGTTCATCATCGCGGTCATCGCGAATTCGCGCACGCCGTAGTAGATGTAATTGCCGGCCACCGATTCGGGCGTGACCGCGACCGAATCCTTGCGCAGCGTGTTCACCGATCCGGTCAGGTCGGCCGAACCGCCTAACAACTCCGGCAGCGCAGGCCCCAGCGCATTGAGCACCACCTGCGAGGAGGCACGCGTCGCCTGCGGCGCCGTGACGGCCGCGGCAGCCGCTGCCGCCTGCGCCGTGATATCAGTCCACGACGCAGGCAGCTTGCCGCTCATGCGCCGCTCGAATTCA
Organism: Steroidobacteraceae bacterium; assembly: GCA_036786925.1. Lineage (GTDB taxonomy): Bacteria > Pseudomonadota > Gammaproteobacteria > Steroidobacterales > Steroidobacteraceae > UBA964. Next base: position 452 of record DAIQQI010000095.1, on the reverse strand, counting down.
CCGGCCAGCTGCGGCTGCTCGCGCTTGTAGCGGTTGAAGCGCCGCCGCCAGGCCTTCTCGGCGCGCGCGCCGGCGGCGCGCCGGTCCCAGGCGCTGCGCACGTCCTCGGGTATTTCAAATGGCGCATGCGGCCAGCCGAGCTGCACGCGCGCCGCCGCCACTTCATCCTTGCCCAGCGGTTCGCCGTGCGTCGACTTGCTGCCCTGCTTGTTAGGTGCGCCGAATCCGATGATGGTCTTGCAGCAGATCAGCGTCGGCTGCTTCTTGTTAGACCGCGCGCGCCGGATCGCCTTGCCGAGCGCCTCGGCGTCGTGACCGTCGACATCCTTGATGACCTGCCAGCCGTAGGCTTCGAAGCGCGTCGGCGTGTTGTCGGTGAGCCAGCCTGCGACCTTGCCATCGATGGAAATGCCGTTGTCGTCATAAAAGGCGATCAACTTCCCGAGCTTGAG
>DAIQQI010000384.1:0-3021 GCA_036786925.1 Steroidobacteraceae bacterium | reverse complement strand
AATACCCTACTACCGCGAACGGCATTACGTGCGGCCAGGCATCACGGGCTGGGCGCAGCTCTGTTATTCGTACGGGGCTTCCGAGGAGGATGCCGTCGAGAAGCTTCAGTACGATCTCTATTACGTGAAGAACCACGGCCTGGTGTTCGACCTGGTGATCCTGTTGCAGACCGTGGAAGTCATCATCTTCGGTAAGGGGGCGCGGTAGCTGCCATGGAAGCCTGGGCCATCAGTGGCGCGCAGATCGGCCAGTTCAGCTATGCCATGGTGCTGGCGGCAAACCTGGCGCTGTGCGCCTATTTGCGCCCCGCGGCACTACGGTGGTCGATGCCGGAGGTCAGGGTGTGGATTGCATGCCTGACCACCGCGATCTGGGCCGGCGCTTGCTTCTGGCAGGCGCGTCACGATCTCTTCACGGTCACAGGGCTGCATTTTTTCGATGCAGTGCAGTCTGCGGCATGGCTAAGCGTGCTGGCCGCGATTGCGCGCGCTCAAAACCTCGGCGCAGGGTGGCGCATATCACTGGTTGTTGTGCCGATCGCGGTAGTACTGATTGCGGCGGCCGGTTCAATTCTGTCGATGAGCGCCGGTGCGGATCCAATAGTCGGCTCCTGGGTGTCGTTGCTGGTGCTCGTGCAGCCGCTGTTAGGGATCATGGCGATCGAGCAGATCTATCGCAACGCAACCGGCAGTGCGCAACCGTCACTGCGCTGGCTGCTCTTCGGCGTTGGCGCCATGCTGATCACCCATCTCTTCATGTTTGCTGCGGAGGTCGCCACCAAGTCGTTTGACTGGACCATTTGGAATGCGCGCGGAGTTGTATTTTTGCTGGCTGCGCTCGCTATCTACAAGGGACTGCACGCCCTTGGAGATAACTGGCAAATCGGACTGTTCGTCTCGCGTCAGGTTGTTTTCTATTCCACGTCGTCGGTACTGATCGGCGCCTACCTTGTGCTGATGAGCATCGGCGGTGAATTGCTGCGAACTTCCGCAGGGACCTGGGGAATCGCCGTCCAGGTGGTGTTTATGGCGGCGGCCGGTGCAATTTTGCTGGTGCTGATATTTTCTGGCGCGATTCGCCGGCGCCTGATGGCGTTCCTGTCCACGCATTTTTTCCGCAACCGCTACGACTATCGGATCGAGTGGCTGCGCTTTGTAAAGACACTGTCTGCGCGGTCGGCCCAGGAGAATCTGCAGCAAAACGCCATTCGGGCGATGTGCCAGATTGTCGAGAGCGACGCCGGAAGCCTGTGGTTGTGCGACGAAAATGCAACGCGATTCCTGCATGCGGCGGACTGGCCAACTCCAGGAGATCCAGCTTCGGTTCTGGGTATCGCGCGCTCGGATCCGCTCCTCGCGTTCATGCAGCGCTGCGGTTGGGTGGTTGACCTCCAGGAAATGGCCCGAAGTCCGCAGCTGTATGACAATGCCGAGGCGCCGGCAGGACTACGGGTGCTGGGCGATGATGCGATCATCGTGCCTTTGCTGCATGTGGAATCGATGTATGGCGTCATGGTGATCCGCCGCCCGCCCGGGCGCGACACATTGCATTTTGAGGACCGTGACCTGCTCAAAACGGTCGGGCGCCATCTGGCCGCGCACCTGTGGCAGGCCGACATCGACCGCCGCCTGGCTAACAGCAAACAGTTTGAAGCCTATAACCACCTGACCGCGTTCGTTATGCACGATCTCAAGAACCTGACAGCCCAATTGCAACTGGTTGTCAGCAATGCGGCCAAGCACAAACGCAATCCTGAGTTTGTCGATGATGCTATTGCGACTATTGCCAATTCAGTCGACCGCATGGGCAAGTTGCTGGCGCAGCTTGCCCAGGATGCGCGCACCGGCAGCACCCGCAGCGTTAGTCTCGCCGACGTTGCGCAGCGCGTCGCGTTACGCGCCGGCACACGCCAGCCGACGCCCACGCTCAAGGTCAATGCCGACGTCAGGGTTGCGGCCGATCCTGAACAATTGTCGATGGTGCTCGATCACGTCGTGCGTAATGCCCAGGACGCCACCGAGGAGAAGGGTGACGTGCTGATAGAAATCGATGTCGACGATGGTGCGCCGCGGTTGCGTGTGAGCGACACCGGTCAGGGCATGGACGACGTATTCATCCGGGATCGTTTGTTCAGGCCTTTCGACACCACCAAGGGCGCGCGTGGCATGGGCATCGGCGCGTATCAGGTGCGCGAATATCTGCGCTCCCTTGGTGGTGAGGTTCTGGTCAACTCGGCGCCCGGCCGCGGCACGACCTTCACGTTGGTGTTTCCGCATGTCTAGTCCCGAACCTGGTTCCCGCACGCTGCTGATCGTCGAGGACGACCCCGGCCTCAAGGCGCAATTGCGCTGGTGCTTCGAGGACTACACGCTGCTGTTCGCGGCCAACCGCGAGGATGCCATCGCCCATCTGCGGAGGGACGTGCCGCAGGTTGTGCTGCAGGATCTGGGTCTGCCGCCAGACGCGGAAGGCACCGAGGAGGGATTTGCCACATTGCGCGAAACGTTGGAGCTGGTGCCGCGGACCAAAGTAATTGTGGTGACTGGCAATCATGATCGCGACAACGCGCTCAAGGCCGTGGCCAACGGCGCATTCGATTTCTGCCAGAAGCCGGTAGATGTCGACATGCTCAAGTTGCTGGTGGCGCGCGCATTTCGGATCAGCGAGCTTGAGCAGGAGCTCGAGCGGCGCCGCCAATCTACCCATGAATCGCCGTTCACAGGGTTTCTCGCAACGGATCCTGCGATGCTGCAGGTCTGCCGGATCATCGAGAAGGTCGGACCGGCGAACGTCAACGTTTTGATACTCGGCGAAAGCGGCACCGGCAAGGAATTGCTGTCGCGTGCGATTCACGATTTGAGCCCGCGCAAGGAAGAACGTTTTCAGGCCATCAACTGCGCCGCCATTCCCGAGCAGTTGCTGGAAGCGGAATTGTTCGGGCACGAGCGTGGCGCTTTCACCGGCGCAGTCAAGCAGACGCTGGGCAAGGTGGAGCTGGCCAACGGGGGTACGCTGTTTCT
>DAIQQI010000003.1:0-32460 GCA_036786925.1 Steroidobacteraceae bacterium | reverse complement strand
TCTACATGGACGAGATCTTCGGCTACTTCCCGCCGACCGCGAACCCGCCATCGAAGACCCCGATGCTCACGCTGCTCAAGCAGGCGCGCGCCTACGGCCTCGGCGTGGTGCTGGCAACGCAGAATCCCGTCGACCTGGATTACAAGGGCCTGTCGAACTGCGGCACCTGGCTGATCGGGCGCCTGCAGACCGAGCGCGACAAGATGCGCGTCATCGAAGGCCTGCAAAGCGCGCTCCCCGGAGCGGGCGGCTTTGACGGCGCGACCATCGACAAGATGATGTCATCACTCACGCAGCGGGTGTTTTTGGTGCGGAATGTCCACGACGACGGGCCTTTCCTGATGAAAAGCCGCTGGGCGCTGTCTTACCTGCGCGGACCCCTGACCGGCCAGGAAATCGCGCGCGTGATGGCGCCCTACAAGGCCGCCAATGCTAACAAGCTCGCAGCGCCGGCCGCGGCGGTTGCGCGCGACACGGCCGCAGGCGCCGCGGCCAGCAGCCCGGCGGCAGCCAGCGGCGGGATCCGCCCCGCGCTGCCCGCGGGTATCAACGAGTATTTCCTTGCTGCCGGCAAGGGCGATGGGCCTGTCACCTACAAGCCGATGATCGCGGGCTTCGCCAAGCTGCATTTCGTCGACAGCAAGATCGGTGTGGACCAATGGCTGACCCAGGGTTATCTCGCCGCGCTCGATGACGAAGGCAAGCAGCCGCAGTGGGCCGACGCCGCGCCACGCGCGGATTTTCGCGCTGCTCTGGGCCGCAGCCCTGTCAGCAATGCTGCCTACGCCAACCTGTCGGGCGCCGCCACGCGCGAAACGTCCTATGCTGGCTGGGGCAAGACGCTCAGCGCGCACCTGTACGAAAACGCGCGCTCGCAGCAGCTGGTTTGCGACGCGCTCAAGATGTCGTCGAACCCTGGAGAATCGGAAGGCGATTTCCGCGGCCGGCTGGCGCTGCTGTTGCGCGAGCGCCGTGATGCGGCGGTCGAAGACCTGCGCCGCAAGTACGCGCCCAAACTCACCACGTTGCAGGACCGCATCCGCGCCGCCCAGGACCGCATGGCACGCGAACAGAATCAGCTCAAGTCGCAGCAAATCAGCACCGCCCTGTCGGTCGGTGCTTCGATTCTCGGCGCGATGTTCGGCAGCCGGCGCGTTACCGCCGGCAATATTGGCCGTGTCGCAACCGCGGCGCGTGGCGCCGGCCGCTTGGGCCGGGAGAAGGACGATGTCAATCGCGCCGAGGACAGCATGGAAGTGCTGCAGCAGCGATTGGATGCGCTCAAGCTCGAGTGCGAGACCGAAACTACAAAACTCGCGCAATCACTCGACGCGTCCGCGATCACGCTGCGCACGGTACAGCTGACCCCGCGTAAGTCGGATATCGCAGTCGGCGAAGTGGCGCTGGTCTGGGCGCCCTGGCGCAAGGCCGCGGACGGCTTCCCGGCGCCGGCATTCGACTGAGCTAACAGAGCGGGCAGGAACATACATGAAAGATCTGATTGATGCGCTCGTAACCGAGCTCAAGGTTGACGAACGGCAGGCCGCCGGCGGTGCCGCGGTCATTTTGAAGGCGGCACGCGACAAGCTCGGCGCCACCGAGTTCACCAACCTGTTAGCCAAGGTGCCCGGCGCCGACCAGCTCATCGCACAGGCGCCGGACAGCGGCGGCCTGGGCAAGCTCTTCGGCGGCTTTGCTTCGGCACTGGGTGGCGGCAACGCCGCCATCCTGACCAATGTGCTGGCCGGCTTCATCAAGCTGGGCCTGACCCAACAGGACGCACAGAAGTTTGTGCCCGTCATGCTGAACTACATGCGCGCCAGGATCGGCAAGGCCGCAACCGACAAACTGGAGCAATCGCTGCGTGCCTGACAGCATTTCGCGCGTAGCGCACCGCTGCGGATGGGTCGCGCCCCTCACTGCGCTGCTGGTGTCCTGCGGCCAGGCGCCACCTGCGCCTGCGCCTGTGAGCACCGATCCGGTGGGCCTGTGGCGCGCCACACTCGCATTGCCCGGCGGTGAACTGCCTTTCGGGCTGGAATTTGCCCGCAACGCCGACGGCAAGCTAACAGCGATGCTGATCAACGGGCCCGAGCGTCTGAAGGTCACGAACATCCGGCAACAGGACGCGCAACTCGAACTGGGCATGCCCGGCTACCAGAACAAGCTGCTCGCCAAAATTCAGGGCGACGTGCTCTCGGGTGAAGTCGTGCGGGTGCGCACGGGCGGTGAACTGCAACATATACCGCTGCGCGCGCGCCGCAATCAATCGCATCGGTTTTTCGCGTCGCCAATGCTGGATGGCGCGCAGGCCGGCGGACGCTGGGCGGTCCGGTTCACGGGCCCGACTGGCAAGAGCTACGCGGCGGTCGGCGAGTTTCAACAGCAGGGCGCCAACGTCAGCGGCACATTCCTGACCGGCACCGGCGATCACCGCTTCCTCGCCGGCGAAGTTCGCGGCCAGGAGTTGTACCTGTCGACCTTCGATGGTGGCAACGCGTTCCTGTATCGCGCGCAGTTCAGGACCATAGATCGCATCGAGGGGACCTACTGGTCCGGCCTGCACTCGGTCGAGACATTTGTCGCCGAGCGCAATGACGCGGCGTCGTTAGGCGACGAGGAAAACATCACCAAGGTGAAGAAGCCGGATACGCGGCTGAAATTCCAGTTCCCGGATGTCGACGGAAAGATGGTGTCGCTGAGCGATGCGCGCTTCAAGGGCAAGGCCTTGATCGTGGCGCTCGGCGGCAGCTGGTGCCCGAACTGTCACGACGAGGCTGCGTATTTCGCGCCGCTCTACCGGCAATGGCGCGAACGTGGTCTCGAGATCGTGACCTTGATGTTTGAGCGCCATGGCGACTTTGCCCAGGCCGCAGCGGCGACCCGGGCGTTTCGCCAGGAGTTTGGCATCGAGTACCCGACACTGATCGCAGGGATAGCCAGCGGTGACGATGCCGAGAAGAAACTGCCGGAGCTGAATGGCGTGTTTGGCTTTCCGACCACGCTGTTCATCGGGCGCGACGGCAGGGTCCGCAGCATCCACACCGGTTTTTCCGGCCCGGCCACGGGCACGCATTACGAGGCCCTGCAGCGCGACTTCGCGGCGCGGGTCGAGGCGCTGCTTTCCGAACCTGTACGTTAGGCTGACCAATGCCCTCATTTGATGTCGTTTCCGAGCTGAACGCTCATGAAGTTACCAACGCGGTTGACCAGGCCAATCGCGAATTGCAGCAGCGCTTCGATTTCAAGGACACTGGCGCGACCTTTATGCTGGAAGAGTTCGTGGTGACGATGCGCGCCGAGGTCGAGTTCCAGCTCAAGCAGATGCTGGAGATCCTGAAGATTCGCCTCAGCAAGCGCGGCATTGACATCAGCTGCCTCGAAGTCAAGGACCCGCTCACCAACCTCGCCGAGGCCCGACAGCAGGTCATCTTGAAGCAGGGCATCGACCAGGACGTCGGCCGCAAGATTTCCAGGCTGATCAAGGAATCCGGGCTCAAGGTCCAGGCGGCGATCCAGGGCCAGAAAGTCCGCATCACCGGCAAGAAACGCGACGATCTGCAGGAGGCGATCGCGCTGATCCGCGGCGCCAAACTCGAAATGCCGCTGCAGTTCGAGAATTTCCGCGACTAGGGTTTGGGCGCCGCAGCGATCCGGTGGCGGTCCACCAGTTCGCAGAGCTTCGCGGTCGCTTCGACCGCGCTCGGACCTAACATACCGAAGCGCGGATCTTCAAAAGGTATCAGCGCCTGCCGGCGCACCGCCGCCAGGCGCGGAAAGCTGTACCAGTCGGCCAGCCAGGCGCGCGCCTGGCCCGGCGGCGCGTCGGCAATGATGACCGCCGGATTGCGGCTCAACACCGCCTCGACCGAGACCGCCGGCGCTTCGTTGCCCAGTTCGGAAAAAATGTTAGTGGCCCCGCACAGGCTCAGCGAGTCGCTCATCAGGTGGCGGCCGCCAACGGTATAGAGCGGGCGATTCCAGATCTGCAGAAAGACGCTGATGCGCTCGCTCGCGCCATAACGGGCTTGCAGGTTCGTCAGCCGAGTTGTCAGCTCGCGGGCGGCGCGATCGGCCGCCGCGACCGCGCCGCTCAGTGCCCCGAGCCGGCGCAGCGACGCAGGCAGGTCGCGCAGCGAGGTGACGTGCTGGCGGTAAAGGTGCAACTGCAATTTCTGCAGCTGCTCGATCTGCGCGGCAGGATTGCCGCCCTGCCAGACGATCACGACGTCCGGGCGCAGCGCGAGTATCTTCTCAAGATCGAGACCGGCGACGTCGCCGATGCGTGGGACCGCGCGCGCCGCTGCCGGTTCGTCGGAGTAGCGCGACGTGCCAATCACCCGGTTGCCAACGCCGATGGCGAACAGCATTTCGGTCGCGCCGGGCGCCAGGCTGACAATGCGGCGCGGCACCGCGGCCAGTCTGACGGTCGCACCGGTGTCGTCGGTCACAACCAGCGACGGCGCGGCGGCGCTCGCCGGCCCGCTCAGCAGCAGGCCCGCTGCTAACAACGTTAGCGCGCCATGCCAGCCGGCACGCATCAGGGTTCGCGCTTGGCGGGTGCCGACGAGCAGCTGCTGCAACCGCCGGCCGACAGCCGCGCGCTCAGGCGCCGTGCCACGAATCGCCGTAGCCAGCCCGGCGCCGTTCCTGCGGCCAGCCGGCGCTCCAGCGCCTGCAGGCCGCGCAACTGCCAGGACGCGGGCATCAACAACCAGGTCGCATACACCGCGGCCACCGCAACCAGCAACGCAGCGAGCAGCCATTGCGTCATGCGATGCCCCAGCCCAGGGCGACCGCAGCGCGCCAGGTGACAAATGCGGCCAGCCACGCGAGCGCGAACAGATAGCCCGCCATGATCAGAGGATAGCGCCAGCTGTTAGTTTCACGCCGCACCACCGCCAGCGTCGGCAGACACTGCGGCGCAAACACGTACCAGACCAGCAGCGCGAGCGCGGTACCGAGCGGCCACTGGTTGCCGATCGTGGCTGCTAACACCGTTGCGCCGTTGTCCGAAGCGGCCGACACTGCGTAGACCGTCGCCAGTGCGCCGATGGCGACTTCACGGGCTGCGAGTCCGGGAATCAGCGCAATGCAGATCTGCCAGTTGAAGCCGACCGGCTCGAAGATCACCGCAAGCAGCCTGCCGATCCGGCCGGCAAGGCTGTACTCGATGGGCGCGCCGGTGAATCCGGGCGGCGGCGCCGGATAATTCGACAGGAACCACAACACCACCATCAACGTCAGAATGATGCCGCCGACCCGGCGCATGAAGATCCGCACGCGCTCCCACAGCCCGATCAGCAGGTTGCGCAGATTCGGCCACTGGTAGTCCGGCAGCTCGAGCATCAGCGGGTTGTAACTGGCCTTCATCAGGGTTTTCTTCATCACGAACGCGACCAGCAGCGCGCTCGCGATGCCGGCGAAATACAGCAGGAACAGCACCAGCCCGCGCAGGTTGAAGGGTCCGATCGCGCGCTCGGGAATGAACGCGCCAATCAGCAGCGCGTACACCGGCAGCCGCGCTGAACAGGTCATCAGCGGCGCGATCATGATGGTGGCAATGCGGTCGCGGACGTTAGGTATGGTGCGCGTCGCCATGATGCCGGGAATGGCGCAGGCGAAAGAGGACAGCAGCGGGATGAAGGCGCGGCCCGAGAGCCCGACGCTGCCCATGACCCGATCCAGCAGAAACGCCGCACGCGGCAGGTAGCCGCTGTCCTCGAGCGCCAGGATGAACGCGAACAGGATGATGATCTGCGGCAGGAACACCAGCACGCTGCCGACGCCGGCGACGATCCCCTCGACCAGCAGCGACTGCAGTGGTCCGGGCGGCATGACATGAGCGATCCAGGTGCCGGTGGCCGTTACGCCGTCCTGGATCAGGCTCATCGGCAGCTTGGCAAAGCTGAAAACCGCCTGGAACACGAAGAACAGCAGCACACCTAACAAAATCAGCCCGATAACCGGGTGCATCAGCAGCGAATCGGCGAACAGCGAGGCGCGTTGCTGCAGCGGCTCGCGCCAGCCGATCTTTGCCAGCAGCTCGTTGACGGTGCGCTGGGTGCTTTCGATGTCGGCCGGCGTGCCATCGTGCCATGGCAATGGCGGCGCGGATCTCGGCCTGATCTCCATCTGATCGAGCTTGGCTATCAAGTCTCCCGCGCCGCCGGTACGCACCGCCACCGTCGCGACCACGGGTACGCCCAGCTCCTGCTCCAGGCGCAGGCGGTCGAAACTGAAGCCGCGCATCTCGGCCAGGTCGCTCATGTTCAGCGCGACCACCATGGGCAGGCCCAGCGCCCGCACTTCCAGGGCGAGTCGCAGCCCCTGGCGCAGGTGCGTGGCATCCACGACGCAAACGATGCACTCCGGTGCGCGATCCCCCGCCAGCCGACCTAACACGGCATCCCGGGTGATGGCTTCATCCAGCGTCGTGGGCGTGAGGCTGTAGCTGCCAGGCAGATCGATGAGCAGGTAGCGCCGCGCGGCGGTAAATTCGCCCTGCTTGCGCTCCACCGTGACGCCCGGATAGTTGGCGACTTTCTGCCGGCCGCCGGTCAGTCGATTGAACAGCGCGGTCTTGCCGCAGTTCGGCGCGCCCAGCAACGCGATGCAGGCTTGCGCGGTCACGGCGCCACCGTTGGCGTCACGCTGACCTTTTCAGCCTCGAAGTGGCGCAACGCAAACGTGGCGCCGGCGACCCGCACCGCGATCGGCTCGTTGCCGGGCCACATGCGCGCCAGCACCTTGATGTGAGCGCCCGGAACGAAGCCAAGCTCGCGCAGCCGGCGGGCGACCGTGGAGTAGTTCGCATCACCCATGGTGGTGCCGTCGTCGGCGACCGCCGCAATCACAGCCTCGGTGCCACGGCCGAGTTCACTCAACCGACAGGTTTTCAGTTCTGCGGGCACCATCTGGATTCTAAATGATAATGATTCTTATTTAGAAGAAAAGGCTGCGGCGCAGCAAACTTGGCAGATACCATGCCAAACATGCCAATAATGCGACTCACAACGGCCGAAAAAGCGGCTTTCAAGGCCGGATTCGTTGACATGATGGGCCCGGCGCCCGGTGTGCTGGCCTGGGGCCTGGTCACGGGACTGGCCATGGTCAAGATGGGCCTCGGCACGATTCCGGCCGCCGTGATCTCGATTACCTCCTACGCGGGGTCGGCGCAGCTCGCGACACTGCCGCTGGTGCTGGGCGGGGCGGCCTGGTGGGTCATCTGGCTGACCGCGCTGGTCATCAACCTGCGCTTTACCGTGTACGCGGCAACCCTCGGCCAGCTGTTTGCCGAGGCGCGTCCCTGGCACCGCGTAGTGTTAGGTTATTTCAACGGCGATGTCACGTTCCTGCGTTTGTTAGCTCACATGGAGCGCAAGCCTGACGAGACCCACCGGTTCGCGTTCTACTGGGGCGCAGTCGCCGGCAACTGGCTGGCCTGGCAGATCGGCTCGCTGCTGGGCATCTTCGCAGCCACGCAGATTCCGGCGGATTGGGCGCTGGAAGTGGCCGGAACACTGGCTTTGGTAGCGGTACTGGCGCCCGCGCTGCGCAGCCGGCCGGCCGTGTTAGGCGCCGCTGTTGCCGGGCTGGTTTCCTATGTTGCGCGCAACCTGCCGCTGCATCTCGGCGTGATGGCGGGCCTGCTGGCCGGGATCGCCACCGCGATGGCCGCTGCGCCGCGCGCGGGCCGCGAGGCGGGCGCGTGACCGCCAACGACTGGCTGTACATGGCCCTGCTGGTGACGGCGACCGCCCTGACCCGCTCAACGCTGGTGTTGTTAGGCAACAGCCTCAACCTGCCGCCACGGGTCGACGCGGCGTTGCGCTACGCGCCGGCCTGCGCGCTGTCTGCGATCCTGCTGCCGCAACTGCTGACAACCGCCCAGGGCCAGCTGATCGGCTGGCAGGGCAGCGCGCCGTTCTGGGCGGCGATCGCGACGACCGTGACCATGTGGATGGGCCGCAGCATGCTGCTGGCAATTGGCTGTGGAATGGCCGCCTATTGGTTGTTCCGGGCGGTTGGCGTGCCCGTTTGAAGTCAAAACTGAGAATTGGACGGCTATACAGTTATTGACACTGTGTCAGCGCCTGATCTAGGCTAGCCGCCATGAACCTCCTGACCGACCAGCGTCGCCAGGAAGAAAAAGAACGGCGACGCTCCGACATTCTCGATGCAACGACACTGGTCGCCCGCGAGCACGGGCTGGCTGGCGTGACCATGGATCTGGTCGCCCGGCAGGCGCGCCTGTCACGCGCCCTGCTCTACGTCTACTTCCGCGATCGCGATGAACTGTTTTTCGGCCTCTGCCAGCGCGCGCTGGTCCTGCTGCGGGACCGGTTCCAGGCCGCGATGGCCGCCGTCGAACTCGGCGTCGACAAGGCGCGGGCCTGCGGCGCCGCCTACCTGGCGTTCGCCCGCGAGCTGCCGGTGGAATTCGAGGCGCTGTCGCGATTTGAGGCGCATACGCCGGACGTTGCCAACATGGCAGCTAACGAATCGGCCTGCATGTTGGCGGGCGACGACGTGCACAAGCTGCTGATCAATGCCATCGAGTCCGGTATCCGCGATGGTTCCATCCGCAGCGACGTCGGGCCGCCGGCGGTGGTTGCCGTGACCTTGTGGGGATTCACGCATGGCGTGCTGCAGCTCGCCAAGACCAAGGCCAACGTGCTGGCCCATGAAGGCGTCGCCGCCGACCAGTTGCTGGAACACGCCCTCATCATGGCAACGCGCAGCATCGCGAGCGACACGGCCATCGCGCGGAGCCTGGCGCCATGAAATCGGCCCGCCTGGCAGGCTTCCTCGCCCATGGCCTGTTTACCGTGCTGCTGTCTGCCGCAGCTAACGCCGCGGAGCCACTCAGGGACACGGCCGCAGTCATCGACGACTATGTCGCACAGGGCCTCAGCAGCAATCTCGCGCTGCAGATCCAGTCGCTCGAAATCAATCGCAGCCAGGCGGCGCTCGAGGCCGCGCGCGCGCGCTTTCTGCCGGAGCTGGCATTTGCGACCCGCTATTCGCGCAACGAAGGCGGCCGCGAAATCAACCTCCAGATCGATACCCTCGTGAACCCGGTCTACAGCACGCTCAACGATCTGCTGGCCGCTCAGGGCCGGCCGGCAACATTTCCAACCCTGAGCTCGCAATCATTCGCGTTTTCGCGCCCCGAGGAACAGGACAGCCGTGTCACGCTGAGGCAGCCACTCTACGTACCGTCGATCCCGGCCGCGGTGCGCGCGCAGTCCGCGCTGCTGGACGTAAGCAGCGCGGCGCAAATCGCGTTCGCGCGCCGCCTGAAGCGCGACGTTGCCGTTGCCTACCTGAACTGGCAGCGCGCCGGCAACGCCGCCGCCATCGTCGATGCCAGCCGCCAGTTGCTGGCAGAAAACCTGCGCGTCAATGAATCGCTGTACCGCAACGGCAAGGTCACGCAGGATCGTCCGTTGCGCGCCAGGGCCGAGTTGTTAGGCGTGGAGCAGCAACTGGCCGAGGCACGCAACGGCGTCAGCCAGGCACAGAGCTATATGAATTTCCTGCTGAACCGGCCGCTCGAAACCGCACTGGAACCCTCGGATCCGGGCGCGAGCCTGGACAGCACGGCGCTGAAACTCGCCGCGTTGCAGGACCAGGCGTTGCGCCAGCGCCCGGAAGTACAACAGGCCGCAAGCGCGCGACGCGCGGCGGAAGCGCGCATCGATGTCGTGCGCGCGGCGCGCAAGCCAACCCTCGCGCTGGGTGTGGACGCCGGCATCCAGGGCGAGCGCTATGAATTCGGCCGCGGCAGCAACTTCAGCACCATCTCGCTGGTTTTCAACTGGACAATTTTCGACGGTGGCGCGCGCCGGGCGGATGTTGACGCAGCCCGCGTCGGTCAGCGCCAGGCGCGCCTGCAGGAAGAACAGCTGGCGTCGCAGATCCAACTCGAGGTACAGCAGGCGCTCGATCGCCTGAATACCGCCACCGAGTCGCTGGCCACCGCCGCCGCCCGCGCCGACGCGGCTCGCGCCGCGTTCCGGATTGCGGGCCGCAAGCGCGATGAGGCGGTGATCAGCGCGGTGGAATTCATCGACGCGCGCGCCGCGCTGACGTCCGCCGAGCTGGCGTTGTCGAGCACGCGCTTCGATGTGCTGGCGCGGCAGGCCGAACTGGATTACGCAACCGCCGCTGGCCGGCTGCCCGTGGGCAGCCCGGTCACTTCGGCACCCTGAGGCATGACCATGAACATTCTGACTAACAAACAACGCGCGGCCCGCTACGCGGTTGTGATACTCGCCGCCACCCTGGCGGCATGCGGTCGCGGGCCGCGGGAAACCGCAGCGCCGCCGACGCCGGTGCGCACGGCGGTAGCCGTCAGCGGCCCCGCCTCACCACCGATCGACGGCAACGGCATCGTCGCCACCAAGGACGAAGCGCGCCTGTCCTTCAAGGTCGGCGGCGTTGTCAGCCGCATCCGGGTGCAGGAAGGCGAGAGCGTCCGCAAGGGCCAGCTGCTCGCCGAAATCGAGCCGGCCGAGATCAACGCGCAGGTCGACGCCACTTCGCAGCTCGCTGCAAAGGCCCGTCGGGACCTGGAGCGCGGTGAACGGCTGTATGCGGATCAGGTGATTTCGCTCGAACAACTGGAAGGCCTGCGCACCCAGGCCGCGACATCGCAGGCGCAGTTGCGCTCGGTGCAATTCAATCGCGGCTACGCCACCATCGTCGCGCCGCGCGACGGCGTGGTGCTGCGCAAGCTGGTGCAGGAGCGCGAGCTGGTGCCGGCGGGACAGCCGGTGCTGGCGTTAGGTGGCCGCGAGCGCGGTTACATCGTCCGTGGCTCGCTCGCCGATCGCGAGATCGTGCAAGTGAAAATCGGCGACCTTGCCAAAGTCAGTCTGGATGCCTGGCCCGGCAAGGAATTTCCCGGACGCATCAGCGAAGTTGCCAGCGCCGCCGATGAGCGCAGCGGCATGTTTCCGATCGAAGTGAAACTCGACACCGCGACTGTGCAGCTGGTCACCGGCCTGGTGGCGAAGCTGCGCATTACACCGGCCAGCGCCAGCAATGGCCAGCTGGTTTACGTACCGATCTCCGCGGTGCTCGAAGGCGATGGCAACCAGGCGACTGTATTCCTGGTGGCCGGCGACAAGGCACAGAAGCGCCGGGTTCGCATCGCTTTTCTCACCGGCGACCAGGCCGCGCTGTCCGAAGGACTGCGTAGTGGCGAGGTCGTGATCACGGAAGGCGCGCTGTACCTGGTCGACGGTGAAACGATTCGCGTCGCCACCGGATCTAACAGCCTGGCTCATCTGCGATCATGATGTCGTGGATTGAATTTCCGATCCGGCGCTACCAGTTCACGCTGGTTACGTTCCTCATGCTGGTCGCGCTGGGTATCTACACCTTCATAACGGTGCCGCGCGAGGAAGACCCGTCATTCAAGATCTCCGGTTTCCAGATCTCGGCCTTCATGCCGGGCGCCGATCCGAAAGACATGGAGCGGCTGATTACCAAGCCGCTGGAAGACAAGCTGGCCGAGCTCGACGACATCCACAAGATCGAGTCAACCGTACTGGACGGCGTAGCGGTCACCGCGCTCGAGTTCGAGGCGTCGACGGATCCCGATGAAAAGTACAACGAAGTCACGCGCGAGATAAACGCACTGCGGCCGACTCTTCCGGCGGAACTGCGCGAATTGAGCGTGCGCCGCTTCAGTCCCGGACTGGTCAGCATCGTGCAGTACGCGCTGGTCTCTGATGAAGCGCCGTACCGGGAACTGGAAGATCAGGCGCGCCTGCTGCGGGATGCGCTCAAGGGCGTCACCGGCGTTCGTAACGCCGAAAGCTGGGCATACCCGATCCGCGAACTGCGCGTCGAGCTCGACCTGCCGCGCATGTCGCAGCTCGGTCTCGGCTGGTCGCAGGTCTTCAACGCCGTGCAAAGCGAGAACGCCAACATTCCCGCCGGCAACGTCGACATGGGTTCGCGCTCGTTCTCGCTCAAGACTTCCGGCAGCTATCGCAACCTGGACCAGGTGCGAGACACGGTCATCGCATCCGTCAACGGCCGCATCGTGCGCGTGCAGGATGTCGCCCAGGTCCGCTGGGATAACGCCGCGTACACGTACACGGGCCGCTACAACGGCAAGCGCGCTGTATTCGTCACGGCTAACATGAAAGATAATTTCAACATCCTTCAGGTCAAGGCGCGCATCGATACAGCCGTGCAGCGCTTTGCGATCGCGGTGCCGGCACGCATCACGCTCGAAAACGGCTTCGACCAGTCGCGCAACGTTGCCAGCCGCCTGTCGCGGCTGTACATGGATTTCGGCATCGCGATCGCGCTGGTGCTGCTGACGCTGCTGCCGCTCGGACTGCGCGCCGCCGGCATCGTCATGGTCTCGATACCGCTGTCGCTGGGCTTCGGCCTGGCCGCCATCTATTTTCTCGGCTATTCGATGAACCAGCTGTCGATCGCCGGATTCGTTGTGGCGCTGGGCCTGCTGGTCGATGACTCGATCGTCGCAACGGAAAACATCGCGCGGCATCTGCGCATGGGTTATTCGCGGGTCGAGGCGGCCATCGCCGGCACCCGCCAGATCATGGTGGCCATCCTGGGCTGCACCGCGACGCTGATCTTCGCATTCGTGCCTTTGTTAGCACTGCCGGGCACGGCCGGCAAGTTCATCAAGGTCCTGCCTACCACCGTGGTCCTGACCATCATCGGCTCGCTGCTGGTGGCGCTGTTCATCATCCCGTTTCTCGCGAGCCGGATCCTGGTGCGCGACGACGACGAGCGCGGCAGCCCCCTGCTGCAGCGGGTCATGGGCTTCATCCACGGCTATTACCGGCCGGCGCTGCACTGGTGCCTGGCGCGGCCGCGCTTTACCGTGCTCGCCTCGATCGGCGGGTCGATCCTGCTGTCCATTGCCCTGGTCCCGGTGTTAGGTTCGAGCCTGTTCCCCAAGGCGGACGCAACGCATTTCCTGGTCATGGTCGATACGCCGAACGGCAGCAGCCTTGCGGAAACTGATCGCGCGCTGCGATTTGCCGAGGACAAGGTGAAAGACCTGCCGGGCGTGGAGAATTGGTTCACCAATGTCGGCCACGGCAATCCGCAGATCTACTACAACCACATCGTGCGGCAGGAGAGCGCCAGCTATGGCGAAATCATGGTGCGGCTCAAGGAATACGACACGCGCCGCACGCCGCGCGACCTTGAGAAACTGCGTGCGCAGCTCGCGGGCTATCCCGGCTCGCGCATCGAGGTCAAGGAATTCCAGAACGGCCCGCCAGTGACCGCGCCGCTCGCGGTACGCATCGTCGGGCCCGATCTCGAGGTGCTGTCGCAACTGGCCGGGCGCGTTGAAGCCCTGGTCGAGAAGACCAATGGCACGCGCGATGTGCGCAACCCGCTCAAGGTCACGCGCACCAACCTGAAACTTGCGGTCGATTCGCGCAAGGCCGCGATGCTGGGCGTGCCCACGGTTGAATTCGATCGCGCCGTGCGGCTGTCGGTGTCCGGCGTGGCCGCAGGCACCTTCAAGGACGAATCCGGCGAGCAGTATCCGATTGTGGTGCGCACGCCGTTAGGCGACCGCGCCGACCTGGCAACACTTGGACAGATCCGTGTATCCAGCCTGTCAGGACCCTCGCTGCCGCTGTCGCAGCTGGCGCGCCTGGAGTTCGAGCGCGCTCCTACGCTGATTTCACGTTATGGCCGCGAGCGCAGCATCACCATCAACGCCCAGATCCGCGCCGGCTTCAACACCGGCAAGGTCACCGCGGCGGTGACCCGGGAGCTCAATAAATTCAACTGGCCGCGCGGTTACCACTACAAGCTGGGCGGCGACGCCGAGGCCGGCGCCGAAGCCTTCGGTGGTGTCGGCACGGCTGCGATCATCGCGATGTTCGGCATCTTCGCGATCCTGGTGCTCGAATTCGGCAGCTTCAAGTCAACGTTGATCGTGTTGACGGTCGTGCCGCTGGGCCTGGTCGGTGGCTTTGCAATGCTGCTGCTGAGCGGCAACGACATCTCGTTTACCGCCAGCATCGGCTTCATCGCCCTGATCGGCATCGAGATCAAGAATTCGATCTTGCTGGTGGATTTCACCAACCAGCTGCGCGAAGACGGCGTGGGGCTCGATGAAGCCATCGAACGCGCCGGCGAAATCCGCTTCCTGCCGATTCTGCTGACCTCGGCAACTGCGATTGGCGGCCTGCTGCCGCTCGCCGTGCAGAACATCGGCCTGTACTCGCCGATGGCCTGGGTCATCATCGGCGGACTGATATCTTCGACTTTGTTAGCACGGCTGGTGACACCCGTGATGTACAAGCTGATTCCGCCGTCGATCATGCCTGCAAGCGCGACCCCAGCCAGATAAAGCAGACCAGGGCGACCGCCGTCACCGCAATCAGGCGTGGCAGGTCGGCGCCCTGACGGGCCGCGACATCGACCGGCCGGGCCAGCACCAGGCCCAGCACAAAACCGGTCACCAGGCCGCCGACATGCGCGGCGTTGTCGACGCCTGGCAGCAGAAAACCGGCAGCCAGTGAGATACCGCCGAAGCTGAGAAAGCTGCGGCGCAGGTTGTTCACAAGCGCCAGCGGCACCCCCAGGTCCCTGCGGCTGACAAACGCCAGCAGGCCGCCAATCAAGCCGAAGATGGCGCCCGAAGCGCCGGCGCTGTTGACCTGTGGGTGCCAGATCAGCGTGCCGAATCCGCCACCGATGCCCGCCAGCAGGAACAACAGCAAAAAGTGCCAGCGCCCGAAAAGCCGCTCGGCGAGCGGGCCGACCTGCCACAGGGCCATGGCGTTGAACCCGATATGGATCAGGCCGAAATGCAGGAACTGTGCGGCCAGCAACCGCCACCACTGGCCAGCCAGTGTAAATGGGCCGTAGTTCGAACCTAACGCGACGTGGACGCGACCATCGGCCTGCAACAAGCCACCGCCCAGCAGCACGGTAACGGCAAAAACCAGCACCATGAGACCCACCAGCGTGCGCGCCAGCCATTCGTTCGGTGACACGGCATTGAGCCGCGCAGGGAAATCCTCGAGGTTCATCGGAACTCGGCGATCTCGGCAAGGGTCTTGCGATGAATGTCCGGAACCAGGCAGCCCGCCGCGGGATAACCGACCACTAACAACAGAAAAGGCCGCTCGGTCTGCGCCGGGCGTGCGAGGATTTCGTTGAGAAACTTCATCGGGCTGGGTGTGTGGGTCAATGTTGCGAGTCCCGCCTGGTGCAGCGCCGCGATCAGCAGTCCCGTGGCGATCCCCACCGAC
The DNA here is from genome assembly GCA_036786925.1 of Steroidobacteraceae bacterium. Classification (GTDB taxonomy): domain Bacteria; phylum Pseudomonadota; class Gammaproteobacteria; order Steroidobacterales; family Steroidobacteraceae; genus UBA964. Next base: position 17,182 of record DAIQQI010000003.1, on the reverse strand, counting down.
TCATCGGGATAGTAGCGCTTGGTCTTCCTGCCATCCGCGCCAATACCCATGCGTTCGACAAAGATACCTATCAACCAGGGAGCGTTTTCCAGGAACGGTTTGTTAGCATCGGTGCCGAGCGGCTGCAGCGCCTGCAGCCACTCGTCGGGCGCGCGCCGCTGGTAGAAATCGCGCTCCTCTTCTTCGGCCGCCACCCGGATCCGGTGTTTCAGCGCGGGGTCGGACACCGCGACAAAATGCCAAGGCTGCTGGTTGGCGCCGCTGGGCGCGGAGCCGGCTGCTGCAAGGCATTGCTCGATGACCGCGCGCGACACCGGGCGTGCCGAGAAATCCCGCACGGTACGCCGCCGCGACATCAGCAGCGCGAACTCGCTCGCGCGCCACAGCATCTCATCGGGCGGGTACTCCACGTATCCAGTCAGTGGTCGCAACCCGGCTCCTGACGTCCAGCCGTCGTCAGCCGTTCCAGCGCCCATTCCAGCACCGGTGCAACGCGAGGCGACACCATGTTGCCTGCGTCCTCGAAACTGACCCAGCGCCATTCGTGGTGCTCCGGTGTGCCAAGTTCCGGATTGACCGGCAGGGTCACCGCTGCCGTGCGTGTCTCGGCGATGAAATAGCGGGCGACCTTGTTATGGCTGTAGGGACCCGTGTCGATGTGCTGGTCGCCGAAAGCGAACAACAGGTCTTCGATCGTGGTTTCTTCGCGAACCTCGCGCCGTGCTGCCGCCAGCGGTTCTTCGCCAACCTCAACCATGCCCTTGGGGAAATCCCAGTTGCGAAAGGCGCGCAGCAGCAGGCAGATCCATTCGTCTGAATCGCGCCGCACCACCACCACACCTGCCGACAGGTGCTGCGGCCGGTTACCAGATTTTTCCGCCAATGTATTGTCCTGCAGCGGGTAGGTAGGGAAAGTATTCGACCGAATCGAACACGCCGGCCCTGAAATAGGGATCACCTTCGATGATCTCGCGGGCGCGCGCCAGCGATTTAGTGCGCAGGCAGAAGATGCTGCCGACGGTCCGCAAACCGTCTGCGTCATACAACGGCCCCGCGACATTCAGCTCACCTAACACCGATTCGACGTAGGCCAGGTGATCGGCCGTGGCGGCCGCCCGGCGCAGCTCGCCTTGCGGACCATCACGGCAGACCACCATGTAGGCAGTGTTAGGAAATCGCTCGTGTACGTTTTTTGTATCCATGGCATTGCCCGGCGGGCAACGCCAAGAATATCAGGCTGCCCGCTCGCTCGCGACGAATTGGCCGGAGACCGCCTCCAGCGCCACTGCGACCCCATGAACCACCGCGGCAATGCGCACCGCGCTCTGAATGGCTTCGCGCGACACCTCGTGCTTGCGCAGCTGGCGCTCATGCGAGGTGATGCAAAGCCCGCAGCCGTTGATCGCGGACACGGCGAGCGACAGCAGTTCGAAATCGGCCTGCGGAATGCCCGGATTCGCGATGGCGTTCATGCGCAGGCGCGCCGGCATGCCGCTGTATTCGGCATCCTCGACCAGGTGCAGAAAGCGATAGTAGATGTTGTTCATCCCCATCAGGGCCGCAGCCGTCAGTGCCGCCCGCCGATACGCAGCGTCGACCTGCCCGTCCGCCGCCTGCTCGATTGCCGCGAACAGCTCGCGATTGCGCGCGGCCTGGGCACTGGCAAGCGCCAGCGCCCAGATCTGTTGCGTCGTCAGCCCCGGCGCGCCGTCTTTTGTTAGCACGGTGCGCAGGTTGAGTCGCAGGTCGCGCGCGTAATCGGGAATGCGGTCCTGCAATGTTTCGAAGGTACTCATGATGTTCTCCAGGAAAACTGACGTTCAGGCGGCACGCAGGGTTTGTTCGCCCTTTTTCCAGTTGCAGGGGCAGAGCTCGCCGCTCTGCAGCGCGTCCAGCACCCGCAGCACCTCATCCGGGCTGCGGCCCACCGAGAGATCGGTGATGTAGACAAAGCGCACGACGCCCTGGGGATCGACGATGTAGGTGGCGCGCTGCGCGACACCGGTCTCATCCAGCACGCCGAGTTCCGCTGTGAGTGAGCGCTTCAGGTCCGACAGCATCGGAAACGGCAGCGTCTTGAGCTCGTCCTTGGTGCTGCGCCAGGCCAGGTGCACGAACTCGCTGTCGGTGCTGACGCCGTACAGCAGCGTGTCGCGGTCCGCGAATTCGCGATTCAGTTTGCCGAAAGCGGCGATCTCGGTCGGGCAGACGAAAGTGAAATCCTTGGGCCAGAAGAAAAATACCTGCCATTTGCCGGCGGCGCTGGCGTTGTTGAAGGTCTTGAACGCACTGGCCGCGTCGTTGGACACCACGCCGGTCAGTTCGAAGTGCGGGAATTGTCTGCCGATACCGATCATTGTCATCTCCTTGGGTTATTGATCCTTGACAGCATCATCGGCGCCGGCGGATCATTTATCTAATCGATTGATTCGATGTTTACGATAGGTTTTGTATATGGCTGACCTCAAGCTCAAGGATCTCAAATACCTGGTGGCGATCGCCGATACACGGCATTTCGGCCGGGCGGCCGAACGCTGCTTTGTCAGCCAGCCAACGCTGTCGGCGCAACTGAAAAAGCTCGAGGAGTACCTGGACGTACAACTGATCGAGCGCGCGCCGCGCCAGGTGTCCCTGACAGTCGCGGGCACTGCCATCGCTGCGCGGGCCCGGCGCATCGTCGAATCGAGCGAGGAGATCGTCGAATTGGCGCGCACCTACCGCGATCCGCTGGCCGGGCGGCTGCGCGTCGCCTTCCTGCCAACAATCGGGCCGTATCTGCTGCCGGATCTTGCCCCGCGCCTGCGGCGCGCGCTGCCGCGCATCGAATTCCTGTTATACGAATACCAGACCGGGCCGATGCTGGAGCGTCTGCATGCTAACGAGCTTGACGTCGGCGTACTTGCGCTGCCGGTCGACCTCGATGGCCTCGCCGCACAGAAGCTCTATGACGAACCCTTCGTGGTGGCGATGCCTGCCAGGCATCCATTGACAAAAAGCGCACAGGTCCAGGTGAAGGACCTGCAGGGCGAAACCCTGCTGCTGCTGGAAGAGGGCCATTGCCTGCGCGACCAGGCGCTCGATGTCTGCGGCCGCGTGCGTGTCCAGGAACACCAGGATTTCCGCGGTACCAGCATCGAAACCCTGCGGCAGATGGTAGCCACCGGGGCCGGCCTGACACTGCTGCCGCAGAGCGCCAGCCGCGGCGGTTACGCGCACGCGCGCGGCGTGGCGCTGCGGCCGATGGCCGCGCCGGCGCCGACGCGCACCATCGGCGCGGTGTGGCGCAAAAGCAGTGCGCGACTGGATGCGATCGCCGCCGTCAACCAGCTATTGCAGGAAAGCTGAAGCGCAGTATCTTCAGCCGAATCTCGCGGGCGCAAGCAGCGCGAGATCGAGCGACGGTTTGCGCCCGGCTAACAACTCGGCAACCAGCAATCCGGTCGCCGGCGCCAGCGTCATGCCGATCATCGCGTGACCAGTCGCGACAACGAGATTGCTGAGGCGCGGCACGCGACCTAACAACGGCAGTCCGTCCGGCGTGACCGGCCGCAGCCCGGTCCAGGGCTCGACGCCGGCGAAATCCGCAGCGCTGAACTCGGGCATGTAGCCGGGAATCGCATCCAGCATCGCCTTGACACGGTGCGCTTCAATGCGCAGATCGCGCCCGGCAAACTGCATGGTCCCGGCAAAGCGCAGGCGCGCGCCCATCGGCGCAACCGCAATCCGCGCCTCAACCAGGATCGACGGCAGCGACGGCAACGCGGGAGGCGCCGGCAGCGTCAGGCTGTAGCCCTTGCCCGCCTGGATCGGCAGGCGCAGGCCGAGACCGGCGCGCAAGGTCGGAGTCCATGAACCAGCAGCTAACAGATACTGTTCGCCCTGCAGTTCGCCGCGGGTGGTTTGCAGCGCCTGCACCCGGCCCTCGCCGGTGCGCCAGCCGGTCGCCTCCGTGTCCCAGAGGAACTCGACCCCTTCACGCTGCAGGCCATGGGTCAGCTCGGCGTTCAGCGCCACGGGATCGAGGTTGCTGTCATCGCGAAACAGCACGCCGCCCGCAACCTGGTAGCGCACCGCAGGATCGAGGCTGCGGATTTCATCCGGCCCGAGAACCTCCGCCTGCAGACCTAACAGACGAGCCTCGGCTGCCAGCTGGCGTTCCTCAGCAAAGTGCTGCTCATCGCTCACCAGCATCAGCACGCCGTCATGATGCAGGCCGAATCGCCCGCCGAATTCGCGGTCGAGATCGCGATACAGGCTGCGCGACAACAGGCAGAAATCCCGCAGCAGCGGTCCAGCGCGGCGCACCTGCGTATCGTTGGCGGCGCGCAGGAAGCTCCAGCCGAAGCGCAATAAATCCAGGTCAAGACGCGGCTCGAGACGTACCGGACTGCGCGGCGTAAATACCGACCGCAACGCCATGCCGGCGATGCCGGGCGCCGCCAGCGGTACGAAATGGCTCGGCGTGACCAGGCCGGTGTTACCTAACGAACAGGCATCGTGCCCCGGCGGACCCCGTTCGACAACGGTGACGCGCCAGCCGTCCCGGCGCGCATACCAGGCGGCCGCAAGACCGATAATGCCGCCGCCTACCACTATCAAGCGCGAGTCGCCCATCGTTTCTCAGCCGCTCCGCATGCCGTTGCGCAATGGGTCGCTCGCGTCAAAATAGAGCTGCGTGTCGGCGGTCACCCAGGCGCGGCCGCGGATGCTGGGCTGCACGGCCTGCTGGCTGCCAGCCTCGGCATCCTGATACCAGGACTCAAACACACTGCCAGTCACGCCCTCCTGGCGCCAGACGGCGCCAGGCGCGAGGCGTCCGGCCCGAGCTAACAGCGCCAGCTTGGCGCTGGTGCCGGTGCCGCAGGGCGAGCGGTCATACGCCAGCCCCGGGCATAACACAAAATTGCGATTGTTGTTAGCCGATGAGGCTGGCGGGCCGGACAGTTCGATGTGATCGATCAAGGCGCCCTGCGCGCCAGTGATACCCGATCTCTCGAGCGCCGCGCGGATCCGGGAGGTCACATCGATGAGCGAGGCGGCGGCCGCCACCGATGGTGTGGAATGCCATTCGACGATAAAGAACCAGTTGCCGCCGTAGACGATGTCGCCGCTGACATCGCCCAGGCCATCGACAAACACCTGCACGCCGGAGCGGTATACCCAGGACGGCACATTGCGCACGGTCACCGCGCCATCATCCGCGAGGCTAACATCCACGATCCGGACCGCGGTTTCGATACGGTGCGCGCCCGGCTGCATCCGGCCGAGCCAAAGCAGAGTTGCGACCAGGCCGATGGTGCCGTGACCGCACATGCCCAGATAACCGACGTTGTTGAAGAAAATGACGGCAGCGGCGCAATCCGCCTGGGTAGGTTTTTGCAGTAAGGCTCCGACCAGCACGTCCGAGCCGCGTGGCTCGTTGACCACGGCGGAGCGGAAATCGTCGTAACGGCTGCGCAGCTGCTCGACCCGCTCGGCCATGCTGCCCTGCAGCTCCGGCCCGCCATCGATGATGACCCGCGTCGGTTCGCCGCCCGTATGTGAATCGATGACCCGCAGCCCGCCGGGCCGTTTGTCAGGCTGCGGCACGAATCACGCCGCTTTCAGCCAGGCCGGCCGGGTCTGGTCCGCATCGCGCAGCAGGCGCAATACCGCGGCGCGCTCCTGGCCGGTCAGCATCAACCGTGGCGCGCGCACGTACTCGGTGCCATAGCCGCGCGCCGCGCAAGCCAGCTTGATGTACTGCACGAATTTGATCGCAGTGTCGAGGTGCAGCAGCGGTGTGAACCAGCGGTACAACTCCAGTGCCCGCGCCTGCGATTTGGGACCGCCGGTCAGCAACTCCCACAACGCCTGGCCTTCATGCGGATAGGCAAGATTCATCCCTGAGATCCAGCCATCGGCGCCGAGTGCAACTGCCTCGAGCAACAGGTCGTCGACGCCGCAGAACAGCTGATAACGATTGCCGACAAACAAGCGCAGGTCGGTGAAACGCCGCACATCGCCGCTCGACTCCTTGATGGCGACGAAGCGCTTGTCGTCAGCGAGGTCTGCAAACATCGTCGGCGTTATATCGATGTTGTACGCGAGCGGGTTGTTGTAGCAGATCACCGGCAGGTCCGCGGCCCGCGCCACACTGCGGTAGTGGGTCAGTGTCTCGCGCGCATCCGCGCGGTAGACCATCGCCGGCAGCACCATCAGGCCCGCGGCGCCGGCTTTCGCGGCGTTTTCGGCATACCGGCAGGCCGCCAGAGTACTGGTTTCGATGACGCCGGTTATCACCGGCACGCGACCGCGTGCGGTCTTGACCGCGGCGCGCACCAGCCGGATTTTCTCCGCGGAATCCAGCGTCAGGTTTTCGCCCAGCGAACCTAACATCACGATGCCGCTGGCGCCCGCTGCGATCATGGACTCGATGTGCCGGCAGGTCGCGGGAATATCGAGCGCGAGCTGGCGCGTAAACTGCGTGGTCATGGCTGGAAACACCCCGCTCCAGCGTGCTCGGTCAGATTTCGGTCGTTTCATCTTGGCCATGGTCGTAGTGTGCGTTCTTTCGCAAATTCTATTGGATTACGTACGCATAATGCCGCCAAGCAATGGACATCGCAGCACCGAGTGAGGAAATCAGCCCCTACGACCGGCTTTACTGGCCGGACGAGCAGCTGCGCGATTGTCTCGCGAGCGGCGAGCAGCGCCGCGAGCTGATCGTCTACCTGGGCGCCGACGCCTACCTGGAACTGTCGGCGCTGGCGCGCACGGCCGCGGCCGCGGTTCGGGTCGGCGACGCTCCCAGGGTCTGGCTGGTGCCCGGAATCATGGGTTCGCAGCTCGGGATTCCGCGCGCTGCTGGCGAGCCGCCGGACCTCATCTGGCTGGACCCCATCGATATGATCCGCGGCGATCTGTACAAGCTGGCCCTGACGGCCGATTCGCCGGTGCGGGCGCTCGGCCTGGTGCACCACAGCTACCTGCGCCTGTGGCTGCGTTTGTTAGCTGCCGGTTTTGATGTCAGGCCCTTTGCCTACGACTGGCGCCGTGACATCCTGGAACTCGGCGCCGCGCTGGCGCAGGCGATCGTCGCCGGGCAGCAGCCCGTGATGCTGGTTGCGCACAGCCTCGGCGGCCTGGTCGCACGCGCTGCGCTGCGCGAGCCACTGGCCGACGCGAGCGTGAGCCGGGTCGTACAGCTCGGAGTACCTAACAAGGGAGCCGTTGCGGCGCTGCTGGCGTTGCGCGGCTGCTACCCGGTGGTACAGCGCAGTGCGATGCTGGATCGGCACCACAGCGCCGAACAGCTCGCGCGCGAGGTTTTCGCAACCTTCACCAGCGTTCAGCAACTGCGACCCGACAACACCGGGTTCTGGCGGAATTTGCCCGCCGAAGATACCCGTTATCGCGTCATTGCCGGCATCGGGCAGGTTACCTGCGATGCTGTGATCGGGAGCGGCGACGCGGCGCGCTATCGTTACTCGCGCGCGGGGGATGGCACTGTGAGTTTCGACTCTGCCCGCCTCGAGAAAGCGCCGTGCTACCTGACCCGGACCGAGCACAGCGATCTGTCGCGCGACCCTGCGGTGACCGCCACCGTCATCGAGCTGCTGCGCGACGGCCAGTCGTCCCGCCTGTCGAAGATAGCGACCCACGAATCGCTGCCGGTCACCGCTGACCAGTTCCGAATCGTCAGCGCCACCGACCTCGCGCCGGATGCGCCCCGGAAAATCGACTGGGCCGCGTGGTCCAGCGACGACCGGCGGCATTTCCTGGAAAGCCTGAATGCGCCCCTGGCGTTGCCGGCGCTGGCGGGACTCTAGCGATGCCGCCGCAGCCAGGCCGCGATTATGTCGTGCACCCCGACTGCTGCACGGATCCGGTCAACGCTTTAACCGCCACAGCGTTCTGTGGTGAGAATTGGGAGGGTCGTGCATGTTGAAATTCGATCGCGTGCGTTATGCACAGGGGTTGGCGCTTGCGGCCGTGCTGGCAGCCGGCCAGCCAGCCATCGCGGGCTATGACCTGACCCTGTCGGGGCTTACCGACGAGGATGGCGGCGTCAATTACGATGCCTTCCTGGCCCTGGCTCCTAACGACAATTGGACGCTGAATGCAAACGTCGGCCATACCACTTCGTCGGTAGAGTTCAGTAATTTTTCCGGCACATCCTATGGGTTGAGCGCTGACCTGCACAACGAGCGCTTTGGCGCGAAGTTGGGCTGGCGGAGCTGGGACGATTCCAACAATTTCGAGTCGCGGATCACCAGCGGCAAGCTGTACTGGCGCAACGAAGCGCTGGAGATCGGCCTGCTGCTGGAAAAACGGGATTTCAGTTTCCTTTACACCTTCACGTTGCCAATCGTCGGCGCGCGCCCCATTTCGCGCACCGCCAGTTTTGGCGGCGACGGCGTTGGACTTGCCGTGAGCTGGTACGGCGATGCCTGGGGCGCCTATGCGCAGTTCCAGGACAACAGCTACGACTCCGCCTTCACCAGCGCCATCAATACGCTTGTTAGCCTCAATCCCCAGCGCCGGCCGGGACTCGCGGCGCTGGCCGCCTCGGTGATCACCAAGGCAAACGGCGTCACCGACAACGAATTCAGCGCGGGACTGGACCGTTCTTTCGCGCGCAGCGGCCTGCGGCTGGATGCCTATCGCATCAAGGACCAGATCGACGGCGGTAACAGTACTGGCGTCAGCCTGGGCTATCGCTATAGCATCAGCTCCACGGTCACCATGGAAGCCACTGTCGGTTCTTCGGACAGCGACGGCTACCAGAGTCAGATGTACGGCGGATTATCGGTGACCTTCCGCCGCTGACAGGGGCGGGCATGGTCAAACATATCGTCGTCTGGCGGGTCAGGGACACGCCGGCCAGCAAGCTTGCTAACGCGCAGGAGATCAAGCGCCTGCTCGAAGGCATGCGCGGCAGGATTCCCGGCCTGCTGAAGCTGGAAGTGGGCATCAACTTCGTCGAGGATCCGCTGGCCAGCGACTGCGTGCTGTACAGCGAATTTGCCGACCGCGCCGCACTGCTGGTCTACCAGACGCACCCGGTGCATGAGGCGGTCAAGGCAGGCATCCGCGAGCTATCGGTCGAGCGCCGCGTCGTGGATTACGATTGTTAGGCGGAGCAACCAACAGGCGCCTGTGGTTCGCTCGCGCCGTCGTGGTCTACGGCCTGCTGATATTTTCATTTCTCGCCTATCTGTACCTCGCCGAGCCGCTGCAACACATCGAGCGTTTCGGCATCAGCGCCAACGGCGTACCGGAATCCATCGCCTTCCTGCGGGTCGGGCCGGGTGCGATGTTCCTGTTTCTGGCCGTCACGGCGTTGTATGGCTTGCTGCGCAGCAAGATGCTGCGCACCAGCCTGATCATTCTGGTGACGTTCAATGCCTGCGTGGTCGGCGCCCGCTTGTTCGGCATTGCGCATGATGGTGTCAGCCCGCTGCAGCTGACCGAGTTGCGGGATGAGGGTATTTCCTGGCTGCTGTTCGTCGCGGCGCTGTGGGCGTTGCGCGGCGTGCCGATGCGCGGTCGCAGTGGTGGCGGCGGCTGGAACTGACGCCGCCGGCGCCCGCTCAATCGCTGCGCGACATTGCGCGCAATGCTGCCCGGCCTTCCGGTGTCAGCAATGCGATGGGCCAGATAACGGCCATGAAAATGGCGCGAAAAAATGCGTTGCTGCCCGCGACGACCTTGCCGAACAGTATCTGCGACAGGCCGCGCGCAAACACAACGACGGCGCCGATCATCCAGACCAGATACAGCAGCTCAAGAAGAACGATCATCAGAACAACGCCGGATCAGCGCTCACGACACTGGCCGCACCGGAGCCGACGATTGCAGCGAATGCCGTGGCCTGCGGCATTATCTGCTCCGAATAAAACTGCGCGGTCTGCATTTTCGCCCGGCAGAATCCCGGGTCGCCTGCGCCGCTTGCCAGCAGCTGCGCCGCGATGCGCGCCGAGCGCGCCAGCAGGCAGCCGCCTAACACTGTGCCGCAGAGCCTGAGGAACGGCACGGCGACGGCCTGCGCCGCGGCCGGGTCGCCGGCGATAGCCGCAAGCAACTTGCCGAGCGCCGCACGCAGCTCCTTGATGCCGGCGGCCGATGCCGACACGATGGCTTTGACGCTGGCATCGTTGTCGGTTTTGCTGCCCAGTTCCTGCGCCAGTTCATCCAGCAATTCCGTCAGCACGGCGCCGCCGTCGCGACTGATCTTGCGGCCGATCAGGTCATTGGCCTGGATGCCGGTGGTGCCCTCGTAAATGGTCGCGATCTGCGAGTCGCGCAGCATCTGTGCCGCGCCGGTCTCCTCGATGAATCCCATGCCGCCGTGCACCTGGATTCCGACCGAAGCCAGGGTCACGCCGTTCTCGGTGGACCAGCCCTTGACGATCGGAATCAGCAGATCGAGTCGTGCCTGATGCTTTTGCCGCACGGCCGCATCGGGGTGCCCGTGCGCGAGGTCCAGGTGCAGGGCCGCCGACAGACCTAACACGCGCATCGCCTCGATCTGGGACCGCATCGTCAGCAGCATGCGCTTGACGTCGGCGTGGTAGGCGATCGGCAAGGGCCCGGTTGCGCCCGGCGGCGTCACGGCTGCGGGCTTGCCCTGGATGCGCGTGCGCGCCCACTCGAGCGCCTGCTGGTAGGCGCGCTCGGCGATGGCCCAGCCTTCGAGGCCCACGGACAGGCGCGCCGCATTCATCATGATGAACATGTACTCGAGGCCGCGATTCGCTTCACCGACCAGGTAACCGATGGCGCCATCCTTCTGCCCGTAGGCCATGACCGCGGTCGGGCTGGCGCGGATACCGAGCTTGTGCTCGATCGAGATGCAGTAGACGTCGTTGCGCGCACCTAACGAGCCATCTTCCCTGACCAGGAACTTCGGCACGATGAACAGCGAAATGCCCCTGACTCCCGGTGGCGCGCCATCTACCCTGCCTAACACCAGGTGAATGATGTTCTCGGTGAAATCGTGCTCGCCGTAGGTGATGAAGATCTTCTGGCCAAAGATGCGGTAGTGGTCGCCCTCCGGGACGGCCCGGGTCTTAACCTGTCCAAGATCCGAACCCGCCTGCGGCTCGGTCAGGTTCATCGTGCCGGTCCAGGTACCCGCGATCATCTTGGGCAGGTAGGTCCGCTTCTGCTGCTCCGTGCCCTGCTGCGAGAGCGCCTCGATGGCCCCCTGCGTCAGCATCGGACAGAGCTTGAAGGCCATGTTGGCCGATGACAGCATCTCGGATACCGCCGTACCTAACACCGAGGGCACGCCCTGGCCGCCGAATTCGGGGTCTGCGGTCAGCGCAGTCCAGCCGTCCGCCGCAAACTGCCGATAGGCGTCCTTGTAGCCTTGCGGCGTAATGACTCCGTCCGGGGTCCAGCGCGAGCCTTCGCGATCGCCGCTTTTGTACAGCGGATCGAGGACGTTTTCGGCGAACTTGGCGGCCTCCTCCAGCACGCTGGCGGCGAGCTCGGTGGAGTATTCCTCATAGCCCGGATAGCTAGACAATGAACCCGTGCCCAGCACGTGTTCGAGGACGAAATTCAGATCTTTGAGGGGTGCGCGGTACATGCTCCAATTCTACCGCGAGTGACTTCAGCGGAGGCTGAGCGCCGGGATGATATGCGCTGCCAGAAACTCGACCAGCGCCACCACGCGCGTGTCCTGTGCAATGTCGTTCCGGTACGCGGCGCACAGCGGGGGTTGCTCGGGCAGTTCCCAGTCTGCGAGTACCCGTTTTAGCTTCTGGGTCGCGAGCCCCTGACGGCACAAAAATTCGGGCAGCAGACCGATCCCGAGGCCAGCCAGCGTCGAGCTGTGCAGTACAGCAGGGTCGTTGACCACCAGCTTCGGTTTGAGCGTCAGGGCAACCTGGCGCGAGCCCTTGGTCCAGCGCAGCGCCACGCCCGCCGCCGCCGATTCGGGCACCAGCAAGGCGTGCGCCGCCAGGTCCTCAGGATGTGCAGGCGTGCCGTGCTTTTGCAGATACGCGGGAGTGGCGCAGAACACCGCCGGAGGCGAGCCCAGTTCCCGCTGGGCCAGCGACGGCGAGTTCACGCGGCCGACCCGGATGAAGACATCGCCGGGCCAGTCCGCCCCGGTCGGCGGCAGCGTCGTGACGTCGACATCGGTGAGCTCGACGTCCAGCGCGATGGCCGGAAATGCTTCCATGAAACGCGGCACCAGCGGTGACAAAAGTGCACGCCCATACGCGGGTTCAGCCCGCACGCGCAAAGGTCCGCCGCGCGTCGCCTGCCAGCTCGCCGCCAGCTCCAGGGCGGCATTTGCATCCTCGACAATTCGCCTGCCATGGGCATAAAGAATTTCACCGGCAGGTGTGAGACTGACGCGCCTCGTGGTACGGTTCAGCAGGCGCACGCCGAGCGCCTTTTCGAGCTCGGCCACCGCGCGGCTGATCGCCACTTTGGGCACTCCCAGAGTCAGCGCCGCTGCGCTGAAACCCTGCAGCTCAGCCACTTTGGCGAAGGCTGCGAGCTGCGCGGGCAACCAAAGATTATTCATCGGATTTGGCCATCATTGTATCAATATAGAATCAAAGGAAGCTTATGTCTAGTTCAATGTTTCAGTTTTCGGTAATTCAGTTGGTGCAGAACCTGCGCCAGCTTAAAGTCATTCTGGCCAAAGGTCGCGAGTTTGCCGCCGAGAAGAAGCTCGAAGCCGGTGTGCTCGAGAACGCGCGCCTGGCACCGGACATGTTTGCGCTGCGCAGGCAGGTTCACCTGACCGCCGACTTCGCCAAAAACAGCTGCGCGCGCCTCGCCAACGTGTTCGATTCGGCGCCGAAATTCGACGACACCGAAACGACTTTCGAGGAGCTCGAGGCGCGGGTCCAGAAAACCATCGACTACCTCGAGACCCTCAAGCCGGCGCAATTTGACGGCGCGGATCAGCGACGCGTCGTGGTGCCGTTGCGCACCCGGACTCTGGATGTCACCGGCCTGGATTTTCTGCAGCGCTGGACGCTGCCGAATTTCTATTTCCACCTGACCACCACGTACAACATCCTGCGCCACAACGGCGTGCCCGTGGGCAAGCAGGACTTCCTGGGGCCGGTCTGAACCCGTGGTCATCGAGCAGCGCAAACTCGGCACGCAGGGCCTGACGGTACCGGCACTCGGCCTCGGCATCATGGGCATGACCGGGGTCGCTGGCGCACCCGCCATGTACGGTGAGACCGACGACACCGAGAGCCTGGCAACAATCCATCGGGCGCTCGAACTCGGCATCAATTTTTTTGATACCGCCGAGGTCTACGGGCCCGGGCGTAATGAGGAACTGCTCTGCAAGGCGCTCGCCGGCGGCCGACGGCGCGAGGCCATTATCGCGACCAAGTTCGGCTTCAAGTTCACGCCGGACGGGCGCATCGACGGCGTGGACAGTCGCCCCGAGAACGTGCGGCGGACGCTGGAAGGCTGTCTCAAGCGGCTGGGCACGGACTATGTCGATCTCTGGTACCAGCATCGCCTGGATCGCTCGGTCCCGATCGAGGACACGGTGGGCGTTATGGCCGAGCAAGTGCGCGCCGGCAAGGTGCGCTATCTGGGCCTGTCTGAGGTCGGTGTCGCCACCCTGCGCCGTGCCCATGCCGTGCATCCGATCAGCGCGCTGCAAAGCGAGTACTCGATCTGGGAGCGCAATATCGAAGGACCGGTGCTCGACACCTGCCGCGAACTGGGGATCGGCCTGGTGCCGTACTGCCCCCTGGGCCGGGGATTTTTGACCGGTACCGTCGCCAGCAACGAGCAGCTGGCTGAGAGCGATTACCGGCGACATGACCCGCGCTTCAGCGCCGAGAATCACGGCCGCAATCAACGCCTGCTCGCGACCTTGCAAGCCGTGGCCGGCCGGCACCGCGCCACCACCGCGCAGACTGCGCTCGCCTGGCTGCTTGCCCAGGGACCGGACATCGTGCCGATTCCCGGCACCAAGCGCCGCCGCTGGCTCGAGGAAAATGTCGCGGCGCTCAAGCTGCGGCTGAGCGCCGACGATTTGCAGCAGCTGAACAACCTGGGTGCTGCAGCCGGCGAGCGCTATACGCCCCGGGGAATGGCTTCGATCGACCGGGCCATGTGACATAAAACCGCGACCGCGCTCCGCAGCGCCGTTAGCTTGCGCACCTCTGTTGGCATTAACGCGAGCAGCGTCACAGCGATCCGGCTTTTGTCGTGTCAGTCTGCCTGCATGGAACCCAGCGCAAGCGTCGAACTGGCGGTACCGCACACTACGGTCGAGTCGCTCGCCGAGGAACTCAGGGCCGCTTTGCCGGTAACCCGCATTGAATCGCTGTCGATTCATGATCGCACGGGCGACCCCGTCTGGATGAGTGGTGATCTGGTCGGGCCCGATGAACATGCGATCGCGATCGAGGCCATTACCGTATTTGAAGTTGAAGGCAGTTGCGCCTTCATCAGCGAGCGCCTGACTGCGGAAAAGGGCGCAGCGCTTTTTTCGGTCGCGTCGCCGCGCGGAGAATTGCACGGCGTGGTGGTGCTGGTTACCGATGCACAGACCATCGACGCGCTGGGGCCGGCCAAACTTGTTACCAACAAGGTGCGCTCGATTCTGCAGCGCCTGGGGATCGTGATGAAGCCCACCGCGGCGACCGGCGCCCATCGCACCGTATCATTGCCGCGACCGGCCAAGATACGCCCTGAGACGTCTGCGGCCGCCGAACCAGCCAAGGCGACCAGCGAATCACAGCGGGCGCGCATCGTTGACTCGCTGCGCGCGGAACCGACCATAAGAGGCGAGCGACCGCAGGCCACGCCGCGCGTTACCACAATCGCGCCAGCCGCAGCAGCGCCCCGGTCCGAAGCGGTGCGGGAAATATCCCTGCACGTTCAACAGCTGATGAAACTGCGGTCGGGCGGCCGCACCCGCCGTTATGAAGTCCTGGTGCGCGCCAAACACAGCGCCGCCGGCGCGGCCATGGACGAAAGCCTGGTCAAGGCGCTGTCGCTGCGCGAATCCGCGGGCGCGATCGATCGACTGGTCGTGGCCGAATTGGCGAACTGGCTCAAGGCAAATCCGGGCGTATGGAATTCGGACCCGGCGAGTTTTTCGATCAACCTGTCGTTAGGTTCGCTGCTGGACCCGGAGTTTTCACGCTACGTCGCGCAATGCCTGCAGTCATCCGGCGTTGCGCCTGACACCATCGGCTTCGAGATCCAGGAATCCGCCGCGATCAAGCATAGCGAAGATGTCGCACGCTTCATCCAGGAATGCGAACAAGCCGGCTGTTACATTGTCCTCGACGATTTCACGATGCATTCGGATGCCGTTCCCTTCCTGGGATCGCGTGCGGTCCGGGTCGTCAAGGTGGATCCGAAACTGAGCACTGCCGCGATGCACGACCGGCTGTCGCAGGCGATGGTGATCGCCATTTCACAGGCCTGCAAGGTGTTAGGCCTGCACTGCGTTGCCAAGCGCATTGATTCGACCGCATCCCGGCAATGGCTCGCCGCGGTGGGAATTGATTTCGCGCAGGGCTACGCGCTGGAAGATCCGCGCCCGATCCAGACTCTCGCGGACCCGTCAGGCGCCACTCAGAAATCGAGCGTTCAGCGTCCCGCGTCCCGCAGCTGAGCGGTTTCCAGCCTCGCGACAGTCTTGTCGATGACCCGCAGCGCCGGGATCCCGGACTCGCGCGCCTGCGACACGACCACGCCGCCGCGCATGTGGATGCGCCGACCGCAGCGTTCCGCCATTTCGCGATCGTGCGTCGAGATCAGGAACGTCGTGCCCGTCTCACGCTGAATTTCCGTCATCAGTGCGAACACCTGGTCGGCGTTTTCCCGATCCAGGTTACCGGTGGGTTCATCGGCGAGTATCAGCGCCGGCTCGTTCATCAGCGCCCGTGCCACCGCAACCCGCTGCTTCTGGCCGCCGGAGAGGCGGGTCGCGCGATAGTGCATGCGATCCCTGAGACCGACGCGGTCGAGCAGCATCGATGCGCGCTCGCGCGCATAGGCGGTCTCGCGGCCAACTCGCCCGGCATGCGGAAACATCACGTTTTCCAGCGCGGTGAAGTCCGGCAGCAGGTGGTGGTACTGGAATATGAAGCCGATCTTGCGATTGCGAAATTCCGTCAACGCATCCGGACTGAAGCGCGTCAGGTCCTCGCCCAGCATCTGCAGGCTGCCCGATGTCGGTCGCATCAGCGTGCCGAGTATCGTCAACAAAGTGCTTTTGCCGCTGCCGCTCGGACCTAACAGCGCGACCATCTCGCCGCGCTCCAGCGTGAAGGTCACGCCCTTGAGCACCGGCGTCTCGAAATCCTTGTCGATGAAGACCTTGCGCAGGTTCTGAACATCGAGTACGGGCTGGTTCATTTTCATCGTTGAAGTACTCATTGTGAGATCGCCTCGACCGGGTCGATGCGCGAGGCCGAACGTGCCGGCCAGAAGGCCGCGATGATGCTGGCGGCCGCCGCCAGCAGCAGCGCTGATTGATACTGTCCTAACGCAGGCTCCACTGGCAGCCTGCCGCCGCTCGAGGTTGTGATGCCCGCGACCAGCGTGCTGAAACCAAAGCCCGCCAGGCAGCCGATCACCGAGCCGATGATGCCGATCAGCGCGCCTTGCAGCATGAACACGCTGAGAACGAAGCGCTCCGAGAGCCCGAAGCTGCGCATGATGCCGATTTCAGGGCGGCGGCGCATGGTTGTTAGCAACAGGGCGCTGGCGACTCCGACCACGATCGTGATCAGCGTGAACATCTTGATGATGCTGCCCGAGCTGCCCTGGCCTTCCAGTGCTTCGCGCAGGCGCTGGTTCTTGTCCATCCAGGCGGAAACTTCCAGGCCCGTGCCATTCGCGATCTGGCGTGCCAGGTCGCGCGCGGCGTAGATGTTTTCGAGTTTCAGCTCGATCTCGCTGAGACCCTCGGGAAGATCGAACAGCACCCGGGCGGTTTCGAGATTGACGTAGCCGAGACGCGCATCGAGCGAGTCGACGCCGGTCGTGTAGATGCCACGCACCGTCAAGGTCCGTTCGCGGCCCTGGTCGGACTGGACGAAGACCGGCTGGCCAACACCGAGCCCCAGGTCGGTAGCGAGCTTGCGGCCGATCAGCACGTCGTTGAGCCCGAGGCGCGGTTCGCCCGCAATGATGCTGTCATTGACCGGCGCAATGGCGGACAGGCCGGCCGACAGGA